>JAAYYB010000192.1 GCA_012515615.1 Fibrobacter sp. | reverse complement strand
ATGAATTTGCCTTGGTGGTAAATTCACGGACAATCGCTTTGTACCGTGCACCGGTTATCGCATATATGTCAAAATTTGACAGAACCGTGGTTCCGTTGATCGCTACATTGAACACACGTTTTCCGGTGGCTGTCTGGTAAAGCTCAGCCATATGAAGACGAACGGTGTATTCTGATGATGCAGTGAGTCCGGGAATCGTGTAGGTTTGAGTCCCGTAACGTTCACTCTGGTATACTGCATGCGGTGCAGGATCGCTGACACCTGAGAGATCAATTGCGTCTGTAATGGTACGCATCGTGCCGCCGCTGACGAACTGATCAGCGGTAAAAGGAGAAACAGCGCTGTTGCTTCCGCAGTTGATCTGATACTCTGTTAATGGCTTCTCCAAAACTGTGACAGATGCTGTACCACTGATGTTGCCGCTTGCAGCTGTTACGACGTAAGTTCCTGCCGTTATTCCTGCATTAAAGAGTCCGTCGGAACTTATTGTGTTGCCGCCGCTCACACTCCAGGTAAAAACCGGCTGTATTTCCAGCGGATTGCCTGATTTATCATAACCGACAGCTGAAAACTGCGCTGTTGCAGATGCATTTATTGAAGCACTTGACGGAGAAACGACAATTGAGTTCAATAACGCTGAATTAGAAAATTTTGCTGTTATGTTCTTATTACCATTCAGAAAGACTGTCACCGGATTTGAAATTCCACTGATATCACCACTCCAGCCAGCGAAGGAATACCCGTCACCGGGAGTCGCGGTCAGCGATACTGTTGAGAATTTATTGTATGTAGATTGATCTGGAGTTTTTGCTACTGATCCATTTTCTGCAGTGACGTTCATTGTATATGTTTCAGTACCATAGATCCCCCCTGCAGGATCGAGATACGACATGCCGAGTTTTTGTGTACTTGTTTCGACATCAGATTGATTTGCTGCGTTCCAGTAAAGTTTCCTGGAAACTGCTGTCGGGCTTACATCTGCATCATTTATCGCGACATTAAGACCGATTTGACGATATCTGCTGCTTGTAAAATTGTTAAGGCTGCTCCATGGTATCCTGGCCTCGATAATGTAGCCGTCAGCTGTCTCTATTTTAGAGCCCGCAAAGCCCGACACCGCCCGGTTGTGTGTAAGGATCCAGGCCTGAGGAACCGAAGCATAACTGATGGCAATGCGATGATCGTATTCACTCATATAACTAGAACCGCGTGCATTTGTAACATCATACTGCTTCGGATACGTGCTGATATAGAGTTCGATACCCTCGCCATTGGGGATCGATGATCCGGTAGCACCGTTTGTCAACTTGACATTATCACGTACATGCACTCCAACATAAAGGTTGGTTTCATCCCACATGAACATGCCGGTGAGACTGCAATCAGAAGGTCCATTCCAGTTGTTGCCGCTTTTTACCTGATCTGCGGCATCAATTGAAATCGGATTGGCATAAGACCATTCTGTCATGTCGCCGTCAATTGTCACAGCTTCAGGTGCGATTCGAATGACAGTTGTCGCACGGTATGGAATAGCTGCAAGTTCGTAAGGTGGAGTGACCCCGCCGGCGGTCGCCCGCGTAAAGCTCCTCTTAACAGCGGCTATTGTAGTATTACCGGTAATAGTAATGTGGTTCATATCCATAATACCCACATTTTCATTTGCGCAAAGTACCATGTACGTAATAAGATATGGTGGAATATCCATTATATTACAGGCAACAGCATCAATTGCGACAGGATCTTTACTTGCAAGGATCAGGTTCATGGTAACTGAGTTTCCGCTTACAGGCCCCTGACCCTCCATCGGGGAAATCGCGTCCATGAGTGTAAGATCCGGCACACGGCAGAGAACGTGATCAAGAATTTCACGTCTGATATCATTATGTAAACCGCCTTTATTGGTATTGGAACCCGGAGTATTCCAGAGCGACCATGATGGAACACCTATACCGATATTCTTCAATGCCCCCGTATACCCTGCATGATAATGCGTTTTCATTTTAGGACAGTTGATAACGACATCTGCCAGATAAATCCGCTCCGCAACCTGTTTGACTGTATTGTCAGATGCGCCATCGGCAAGCACGAAGTAATTAGTAGGGCAATCGCTTAGACTATTGAGGTCAACCAGAGCTACACCTGGGAAATTTGCTTCGGTAAAACCCTGCGCGGCCATAATCTGTTTTGTGTTGGCTGAAGAAGAATTTGAGGCGCATCCTTCGGCAATAGTGATAGCCGCGCCGTCATTGACAGCTTTGATCTGATCAACAAGCGCTCTTACCATCTTCCAATCGGTAACGGCCGCAGTACTGTTCGACACAAGGTTGGGCTTTATAAGAACCGTTTTTCCAGGACCCACAAGATTACTGATGCCCCCTGGACCTAACGCGGCTTCCAGAGCCTGGGAAACCATAGAATTGTAATTGACAGCATCATCCTTAATGATGGAAACTGTAGCCGGTTGAGGAAGCTCTCTTACCGGAACATTGATGGTCTGCCCCGCTCCAAAAACGATGGAAGCGGTGATGCAGACAATTAATGCGGCACTGCTGATGCTTAGTCTGTCCTTGTACCTCATACAAATTCTCCCTTGTATATGTTGATTTGTTTACCTTACTATAATAAACCCATACCAGTACCCCATGATAACTGCTGCACTCAGGGTAATTGCCAGAAAAAATGAAATTCCCCTCACCCCGAGAATTGATGAGAGGAAAGTGATATTACTGATTTTTGTTGCAGGCCCTGCGATAAAAAAAGTCAGAGCAGCACCACGGTTCATTCCGGAATTTACAAGTTCATGGATAAATGGAATAGTATTGCCGCCGCAAAGATATAAAGGAACACTCAAAACTGCAGCAATAACTACCGAAAAAGGATTGCCTGAACCAAGCAGCCCCTCCACAACCGACGGGGGTATAAACATCTCGATTGCAACAGAAATCACTATTGCAAGAAGAAAATAAGGCGTTGAGAAACGAAGGAAATGGGTAAATTCCCTCAGGAACCCTTTAATTGAACCCTTTAGGGGTACCATATTTTTTGCTTTTCCATGACCACGCCCATCGCCCGACGGCATTAAGAGTGTGACAGGTACCAGAAGAGCCTCTTTATTCATCCTGCTGAGAATCAGGATAATGCACCCACCGGTTATTCCAAGCAATAAGGCACTGAAGAGCCGTGCAAATGCCATCGAATAACCGAATACTCCCGCCGTAAAAATAAACAGGTTGGGATTAATCAGTGGCGTTGAAATGAGAAATGAAACTATTGTTGCAACAGGAATTCCAGCAGCGGTGAGCGCCCCTGTTATCGGCAGTGCCCCATAGAGTCCGATTGGAGAAATAACTCCTAATAGCGCACCGGCCAGGATACCGGGAAAACCGTACAATAACCGGCTTTTTTTAATTTTTTCAATAGACAAAATCTGCGTCACTGCCGATCCAATCGCAATTCCGCCAATCCAATACGGCGCAATATGAAGCGACAGCGATAACGCTTTTTTCAAAAAAATAACCATACTACAGAGGGCAGATTCCATAGCTTACCTGTATATCACTGTTTACGGATGCACTCAACAAGCGGTATTCTACACGTGTATTACATTAGATGGTGTCTTGCATTAGATGTCGTTCTGGATCAAATGAGGTAGACCGATAATTATCTATTGCCATTAAAATTTGTATATTGACCAATAAGCTATGTATAATATACTAAAAAAAAGCAAAATTGCCACATGAAAATCTCTCAGTACAAACATTCCTGTAACCTGTTATCCAGAACCAAAATAAAACAGCAGGTAAACACTGTAACCTGCTGTCTTCTAAAATGAGGGTACTTGAGCTTTGTTGCGTTTATGCTTTATACATCCGGTCAAAAGCCTGCTGGGCATCGACAAGTGCAGCCCGCAGCATATCCTCTGCACGGGCAGTCTCCCGGTTTTCCAGATGAGTTAAAAGCGCCTTTTCATCGATCTTCTGAGCTGCCTGATCACAAGCCTCCCATGAGAGTATACTTCTGATAACGCGATCTATAGCCTGTGTGACATTATCATAAGCACGGGGCACCATATCATGACCTTTCCAGCGCTTATAGCCGGCTGTACGGATCAGTCCTGCCAGAGTGATATTCATACCATTTATACGGGTGCCATGATCGATATCATATTTGCCCGGACCGCCTAAGATGATTCCATCATTATATCCCTGGCTGTTAAGATGCATATGAACCAGAGCATCATTATCAATTTCTTCTACTGTATCATTAACAAGGTCCAGCCCGATCATCTCGGAATGACCGAATTCTTTATTAACACCCTTTTTGGCACGAGTGACAGAAAATTCCTGTTCGAGTTTATACCAGAACATAATCGCGCTTGCAACAGTCGGCAGCAGCATTGCAGGATGACCCTCATTGGGTTTCGGTTCGATCGCAATGTAAAGTTTTCCACCCGCTTTTTCCTCATATTTGCAAAGACCGGCAACACTCTCTTTCAGATTCTGATACATGGTCCTTACGCCAATGGAAGCAACATCATATCCAAACGATCCGTTCCAGAGAACCAATGTAGGTGGGATATCCTTGTGCCAGGCCTTTTTCATGAGTCCATAAGCCAGATCGACAGTCTTTAAACCAAGCTCACGTGCGGCAGCAACCTCTCTTTTATCTGGAGACGCTATACCACCGTAAGCAAAATGAGAGTGAGCTCCGGGAGTAATCATCGCCAGAGACATCTTTGCATCGATGAGTGCATCCGCAAGTGCACCAGCTGATTTCTCATCAATTTCACTGTTGTAATGAACTTCATATCCAAGTTCGACATTATCAGGGAGGCGGGGCGCAATGCGTTCTTTGATAATCCCTATTGTCTTAACTGTGTCAAGGTTACGACTGTTCCACTCCTCACGGACATCACCCGGAACAAATCCACCTTTACCGGGATTAAAAGTCCACCTACATATACTATGCAATGATTTTTGCTGCGACATTTATGATATTCTCCTTATCTGGTTTATTTCAATTTCGATATATTCATGTCTTTTTCAGGCATTTCTGTTTATCGCCAGAAATTAAAGCGGCTCTGAAATAAGTACAACCGCCTGTCATCGGCCTTTCCCACGTCTTGACCACTGATCAAGCGCTACGGCAAAGACCAGTACTGTACCCAGCACAATCTTCTGCGTCTGAGCAACCACACCCATCATCGACATCCCATTTTTAATCGAGGCCATGATAAGTGCCCCTAAAATCGACATGCCGATCGCCCCGCTTCCACCGGCCAAACTTGCGCCGCCAATAACACATGCAGCGATGGCCTCAAGTTCCTTGAGATCTCCGATATCAGGAGCGGCAGCACTGAGCTCTGAGATGGTAATAATTCCGCAGATCGCCGAGAGCATAGTCATCAGACCGAATACAAGAACTGTATTCCTGGAAATTGAAACTCCTGAGTAACGGGCAGCCTGGGAATTTCCCCCGATTGCATATACATAATGACCAAAAGGCGTATTCCGTGAAATAAATCCGACCACTACGGCTGCTATCAACAGTACAACAGCCTGAATAGGTATGCCTTCGCCTTTGATAAGTGGAACAATTACTACTACTGCAATCAGAGAAATTACAGCCAGTTTGACAATTTCTGTCCACAGTGGTGTTTTAACCGGCAATTGAGCATTTTTAATACTGGCCCTGTTCATAAATGTAAGTATCACCGGCACAATGATTACAAGTGCCAGAATAAAATAGCTCAAATAGTCAGGTGTGAAATTCTGAGCAATTGCCTTGATCCATTCTGTACGAACCGGAATCGACTGCCGTGCCACATACTGAGTTACACCACGATAGGCGATTAAACCGCCGAGTGTGACCACAAATGCAGGAATGTTAAGATAGTAAACCAATACTCCATGGAGGCAACCGACTAAAAAACCTGCAACAATAATAATTGTTACTGCTAAAACCGGATCCATATTCGCCTGGTCAATCAGTGCCGCTGTGATGGCTCCAAACATCCCCAGTGCCGATCCAACCGAAAGGTCAATATGCCCCAGAACAATTACCATTGTCATTCCAACTGAAAGAATAGCCACAACTGTCACTTGACGAATCAGGTTGGCAAAGTTTTCAGCCCTGAGAATATATCCCCCGGAAAGGGCATTGAATATTACAAGAATCAATGCCATCAGAAAAAACATGAACAGTATTCTCTTGTTGGTTGCTTTCCAAAGTTCTGATAAATATGTTTTCATTTGTAACCCTTTTTATGATCTGCTTGCAATTGTGATTATTGAGTTTACGCACCTACACCGGCAGCTATCCCCAGCACTTCTTCCTCAGTTGTTGTTCCATGTTTGTATTCCCCCTTTATCTGACCATTCTGGAGAACTACAATGCGGTGAGATACCCCGATAACTTCAGGAAGCTCAGAAGATGCCACAATAATACTCATACCCTCTGATGCCAACTGATGTATCAGTGCATAAATCTCCTGCTTTGCCCCTACATCGATTCCCCTGGTAGGATCATCAAGAAGAATCAGTTTCGGCTTTACCATAAGAAAGCGTGAAAGGATTACTTTCTGTTGATTTCCACCGGAAAGGTTTGAAACGCAGAAGGAAAGCGATGGCGATTTTATTCTGATCCGGTCAAAGTATCTGTTGCATTCCTGAAGAGAACGCGACTCATTTATGATTCCAAAACGGGTAAACTGATTTATAGATGAGATAATCATGTTATCTCTGACACTACCGGTAGAAAGCACTCCGTATTTCTTACGATCTTCGGAAACAAGAACTATACCCTTTGATATGGAATCAGCAGGATCTTTTGGTTCATATTTATTGCCTTCAAAGATTATTTTCCCTGAATGATTACCGCTGAATACACCATATATATAACTGAATAGAGCAGTGCGGCCAGCACCAAGAAGCCCGGCAACCCCCAGCACTTCACCTTCTCTACACTCAAGAGAGATATCGTTTATGATCGTTTTGCCGCGCTTCATCAGGGAAACATTTTCAAGCCGGAGAACCACCTTATCACCAAAGGGCTTCTGAACCGGAAAAACCTTGTCCAGTGTACGTCCGATCATATCACGGACTACAACAGCCATATCGAAATTATTATTATTATACTGGCTGACCACACAACCGTTTCGCATAACTGTTACTTTATCGGCCAGCACTTTTATCTCATTTAACTTATGAGATATATAGATTATCCCGAGCCCCTGCGCCTTCAGCGACTTAATGAGAGTGAAAAGCCTCTGCACATCACTTTCAGGTAAAGCCGCAGTAGGCTCATCAAAAATTAACAGTCTTGCTTTTCTGGAAAGAGCCTTTGCGATCTCAACCATCTGCTGTTCCCCGATAGTGAGATCACCTGTAACAGCATCCGGGGGAATGGTGGAACCCAGCTTCTTAAGGATCTCTAATGACCTTTTATGCATGGTCACAAAATCTATAAGACCATTAACACGCGGCTCATATCCAAGAAAAATGTTTTCTGCAACAGTAAGGTTATTGGCAAGAGACAGCTCCTGATAGATAACCTGTACCGAAGCATCAGAGCTGTCTTTTACAGAATGAAACCTCACCTCTTTATCATCGATTAACATCTGCCCTGTGTACATATTACAGGGCCACACCCCTGCGACTACTTTGATCAGGGTTGATTTCCCGGCACCGTTTTCACCTAACAGAGCATGAATCTCGCCACTATGGAAATCTACCGATACATTATCGAGTGCCCGTACTCCGGGAAATTCGATGGTCAGGTTTTTAATGGAAAGCAAAGCCATTGAAGTTTTTTATTTCCTTTATTAGAAACTGGTTATCCTGAAGTATTCAGGATAACCGGACCAGATACTTCAGATCAAAGATTTACTGTTTGTATACGAGATCTCTTGAGTGATAACCATCAGCAATAACGGTCTGATCCATATTTTCCTTTGTAACAGGAATCGGCTCGAGAAACACAGTGGAAACATCAGTCTTGCCGTTATTGACTTTTGAATTTATTCCCTGAACCTCTTCACCCCTGGCCATTGCCAATGCCGCATTTGCAGCGAACTCAGCCAGCTTTTTGATCGGTTTGTAGACTGTCACAGTCTGAGTCCCGTTGACTATATACTGACAATTAAGAAGATCTGCGTCCTGACCTGAAATCGGAACCTTTCCGGCCATTTTCTTGGCTTCAAGCGCTGCGATCGCACCCGCTGCAGTTCCGTCATTTGATGCCACAATAGCGTTGATTGTATACTTGGTAAGAGCATCTTCGGTGATCCTCTTTGCTTCGCTTCCCTGCCACTTATCACAGGCCTGATTAACCACAAGCTTAATCTTTCCGGCATCAATAGCTTCCTTGAGAACATTCATGTGACCCTGATCGACCATGGCGGCGTTCTTGTCACCGGGATCCCCGTTGAGCTTGAGATAGTTTCCTTCTGGAATAACCTTTAAAATTTCCCTGGCCTGTATTTCACCTACTCTGACATTATCAAACGACAAATAAAGGTCAGGCTCGGCATTGGAAATGAGCCGGTCATAGCAGATGACCTTGACCCCTTTTTTGTGAGCCTTTTCAACAATAGGTGCCGCAGCATCAGCGTTTTTGGGCACAACAACCAGAACTTTCGCCCCACGCACCAGCATATTCTCGCATTGCTGAATCTGAGTATTGGGATCTCCGGAAGCATCCTGAACAATCACCTCTGCACCCAGCCTCTTAGCCTCATCTTCAAACATCTTACGATCACGCTGCCAACGTTCTTCTTTAAGGTCTCCAATTGATAAACCTATGACAAGTTTATCACTGTTAACACTTTTCTTCCCGCACCCAGCGAGAGAAATGATACCACAAAGCATTATTAACACTAAACGTTTCATCTTTCCTCCTGTTAAAAAAAAGGAATCCATTGTATGTCTTGACTGATTAATCGATAAACATAAACCACTACAATCGATCTCCAAATTAATTTACTTAAAGATTGAGCCGTCAGTGTGATTATATGCTCAATATTTCAAAATTATACATTAGTAGTATCTGTATGTATAAGATAAAAAATAATGGGGAACAACGGGTAATGAAAGTAATTCATTTTGTTTCATTGTTGATATCAAAATATATCGCAGCCAGGACTGACTGCCTCTAATAAGCCCAAAGGCAGACATTGGGTATTAATCATACAAGAGCTAGCCTTGCCATCCAGCAATTTTTTGCAGGATTACAAATGCATAAGTCTTTTTTACTGTGATCTTGCTCTGCAAATTATATTGTTTTATTTCTAATGAGGAGAAAATGGTTAACAATCCCACTGTTAAAGAATTTATCAATCAAAACGCGATCAAAGAAGTTAAACTACACCTGGGCTGTGGCGGAGTAAAGTATCCTGATTTTATTAATATCGACCTTTATCCTTCAAATCCGGAGATAAAGGATGGTTCACGCAGTTTCTGTGTTGCAGATGTTTACTGTGATATCAGAAATCTTGATCTTGAGCCAGAGTCTGTTGATGAAATCTTTTTATCCCATGTATTGGAACATTTTGTAAAATGGGAAGCTCAGGATGCTCTAAAAAACTGGTACACAATTTTAAAAAAAGGCGCATCACTGATAATCGAAACCCCTGATCTGCTTCGATGTGTGCTGATGCTTTTCCATTTCCAGAAAAAATACAGAAAAAATGCCAGAAGCCAGTTTTACGGCAATCAGACTGACAGACTGGAGTACGAAACACATCGCTATGTCTGGGATGCCCGGGAATTAAAAAGAGAGTTATTAAGTATCGGATTTTCCAGAGTAACTGTAACACACAAGCCAAAGACACATAAAAAATTCAGAGACATGAGAGTCATTGCAGCAAAATAAATGCACGATATGAACAACAGATACGTTTTTATGAAATCAATCCCTCCCGACAGGTTAACAACCTGAATGAAATTTATATTTACCGAAGAAAAAGCGCGTACTCACCACCGGGCCAGATCGCTTCGTGGCGGACTGATCAAAAACTACCATAAAGTCGTGGTTTTAAAATCCCTGGATAAAATCCCTTCCGCAGATTTCTGGTTTCACGGAATCACGCATGATTTTTCTGAACCGTTATCACCTCAACTTCAAAGGAAAATGGAGGAGTTTAAAGGAAAGATTGTTTTTTTTGGAAATGATGACCCGATGAGTTTTCCTTTAAACAGGATACCACTGTCATTGCAAAAGAAGGCATCTCTTTATCTGAGAAGCTGCTGGCCTTCTGATAAAGAAAAAATCGATCCCCTGATTATTGACAGAATCGGCTTTGTAAACCCTTTTCTGAAGCCTTCCGGATTAATGCCCGGAAAACTTCTTAGACAGAGGAATCTTACAGTCAGTTTTTACGGGGCTCCAACATCAGAATCCTGTTTCAACCGCGTCATGGCAATCAGGATGATTAAAGAGGCAGGCCTGCCCTTTAAAGGCGGACTGTTCAGAACGAAATCTGAAGTGCCGCCTGAGGATCTGGAGGTATCTGAATTACCGCTGAGCAGATATATGCAAATTCTCAATCAAACCAGATTCGGGCTTGTTCTTCATGGCTATAATCCTCTTTCATTCAGACTTTTTGAATGCCTGGCTACCCGCTGTCTTGCAATTGTACAGGATTTGAGCAGTTTGGATTTTTTAGATTGTGGTCTGAAGGCCGGTATTCACTTTATTAATGTGCGTAAAGATCTCTCTGACCTGGTTGAAAAAATCTCATACTATCAGCAGAACTTAGATGAGGCTCAGGTTATTGCGGATGCAGGTTATTTACATTTTAAAAATGTGTTCCAGTTCACCGGCGTGAATCTTCCTCAACCTCTTTACGAAAGAATGGTAGACTCCTGGAAAGGAATTGATTTGAAGAAAAGAGGGAAATTGACTTTAACCGGGGTCATACAGAGAATGGCGCTGCCGTTTATTCACAGCCTTTAAATCAGCCCGCTGTTAGATATTCCACCATCATATCAAATTCAGGCGGTCTTCCCGAAGATTAATTAATCAGTTCTGGCTGAGAAGCAACCTTCATGCTGTTTTCAAACGTCTCCACGACCATATCCACCGAAATATTCTGTAAGCATAAATTATTGCCCGCCATGCAGCTTTTCCCTTTCTGGCGGCATGGTCTACAGTTCACAGGTGAAATGCAGAAGTTTACATTTTTCCCCTTCGGATGAATTCTTTCAAAAAAACCGGGCCCCCAGATAACTGTCGTTGGCTTTCCGATAAGTGCAGCATAATGGGCAGGGCCTGAGTCGTTGCCGATAAATGCACGGCATTGTTCTATCTGGTTTAGAAGCTCCCCTACAGATGAGAGTATCTCAAAGGAAACCGATGGACAGCACCTGATTTTTTCAGGAATAACAATGCTTTGATATTCCTTCCGGGTTCCTATTACCCTTATTTTGTATTCCCTGCTTACCAGCCTGTCAATGAGTTCAAAATACCGGGGCCACTGGCGTGGTTGCCATGATGCAAACGGATGAATGACTATCCATCCGTCATCTAAACTCTTCTCTTCTATGCAGGGACTAAATTCGACTGATTCAGAAACTTCCTCAAATACTCTTCTGAGAACTTCAAAGTTGTGAGTATCTGTAGGATAACTAAGGGATTTATCGTAGAATAGATTTGCTCCTTTATAGACATAGTGCTCCAGTTCCTGCAGAAGTCCGATTTTTTGCCTGGATTTTGATTGATTTACCAGAAATCCGCCCCATATATTCATGCTCAGATTCAATGAGTGGCTGAAAGAAGTATTTCGGACAAATTTCAGAAGACCTGCAAAATCTTTAAAACTTCTGTTGTTAAACGGGATAAATGTGACTGGAATTGCCAGGTGATCGATAATTTCTTTATGTATTACCGGACTGATTAATACTATTTCGAAATTCTGCTTCACCAATTGCTGCAGAAAAGGGATAAGGAGGAAAAAATCTCCTAATTTGTCAAATTTGGTGATTAAAATTCTTTTAGGTGAATCATCCGGTCGGTTACGCAGAAAAAAACGGGAACTGACAAAGGTCCAGTAATATTTAGCAATTCGTAAAATCAGTTTTTGCATTGAAAAAATTAACCGGCTTTAAATACTTAAGGCATAGCTGAGAGCTATGCCTTAAAAGTAATATTCTGGATACTACGACAGGAATAATTTCTGTCTGTATAAACCGTTCTGGTTGCAGAGCTGCCGGTTTATTGAGAGACGAAGCAGGGTTGTTACAGATTCACCTGCTTATCCCTTCATTAAAACCGGTATTGAATCTTAAACTGATAATACCAGTCACTAGGCTTAATCAGGTTGTCACGAAAGACCTGATCAACAGGTCTTGTTGACCATAATTGCAAATGATCACTTGCAAACTGAACGATAAGTGAGATATCGGAAATATCTTTTTTGGCATATACAGACCATTTCCAGTCATCATCCATCCAATCCTCAGGAAGGTAAGAAGCTTCCTGAATATCTGGAAATGGATTATTGGCATTAAGCAATCTGTCGAAACTGTTTGGATACCTTGAACCGAAATACTCAAATTCCACTGCCAGGATGTCCAACAGTTTAAATGTGGGAAGTTTGATACCGAAAGCACCTGTAACACGGTGTTTCAGAGTATCATAGAAATAGTAATAATTTTTAACCCCCAGAAGGTTGCCCTCTGCATAGAGTTTAAGATCCTCTTCTCCAAATAGAGCCGGATAATCATCTCCAAAAATTATCCTTTTTACATCGAGATTAAGACATGCCATGAGTTTGGTACCGGCATATGTGAAATTTGTAACCTCGCCGGTTTTAAGATTTTCTTTAGAAGCCTCCGCCGGTTTTGTGATACCCTTGTTAACAGGCATCAGACGATCAAACTGAACACCGGCTTTAAGGGTAATTCCTCTGAAAGGTTCAGTTCCTGCAATGGTGGTAAGTGAAAAGTCACCTATTGGATACATATCAAGGTGAGTGGTAAACAGAACATCGGCGAAAATTTTTCTGTCAAGAGCTGCGAAATACAGATCCAGACCGGTTAAGCGGCTTAGAGGAAAATCAAATACCGACGGCATGATCGTTGTAGGATAGCAATAGCTTTTAAAAAGAGTGTTACCCAGATTGGTTACATCCTCGTTATACTTGAAATGGAAATAACCGGTAGTGAGTCGAAGATTAAGTTTCTGGGTATTTACAAACTGTATGTCCCCTCTGGCTTGATCTATATAGGCCTTTGGTATAAAGAGCTCAGATTCCGGGAAAGTAGAGCCCATTTTAAATGAACTGTGAAAGACCATCTCTACTGATGCTGTAAAGCTCAACCAGTCATTGGCCTTTTTGAAAATTCCAATATTGGTAAACACCTTCTGCAACCAGTATTTCTGGATATCGTTCTCGTATGCATAGGTACCATTCATCACATGTCCGCCCTGATACCACGCAGAACCGATTAGTTTTATTTTATTCTCATCCGATTGATCTGCCGATTGACCTGCCCAGGAAAGGAAAACGGATGCCAGGATAATTAGTGAGATCTTATTCATTCAAAAATCCTTATGCTGAAGTTGACAGATGTTATTATCATTTTAAATACCGGATTATGCTGACTCTCTATTTAGTAATAACCATTGATGCTGTTGAGATACACTTGCCATCATGTATCAATTGTATATAATAGAATCCATTACTGAGATTGTTTATCGTCTGTGAGAAATTCCCTGCGGTTTTTATTCCCACATTGATTTTCCTTACCTGAACGCCATTTGCCGAATAAACCGCCAGATCGACTTTACCTCTCTTCTGGATGGAATATTCAACAATCTGTTTTTTGTCAATGTTGCGCACCGACAGGCTGTTGACAGTTCTGCCGTTAGTGAACCGGCGCACGGCAATTTCTCTATCTACCCCTATCTGTAAAACGTTAACCGGGTCTATTTCAATGGGATCGTCGAACTTGATCTTGATTACAGCATCAAGACCCTTTCCCAGATAGGTAGCTTTGTAAGGTACGGACCTGCCACCAAGAACGACATCTAAACCATGCTTCTTTTCTGAGGGATTTTTAAGTATAATTTCCTTAACAGGCATGGTGTTATCAAATTGTATACTCATTTCCTGAGTTTTACCATTTTCTGTTTCCAGATAATCGAGAGTACCCCAGTTTCCGGGTGACACCAGAGGTGCATTTGTAAGCCTTCCATTATTTTGCGAAGGAAGCAGGGGCCTGATCCATAATCTCTGGTTGAATTTATCCATGCAGAATCCGGTTATAAGCATCAGTGAATGCCAGACGACCGGAGCGGTCATATATGTGTGCATGCCCGGGGATGCGTCAAGGTCCTGCCAGAAATAGTAATTTGGGCGTTTGACGCAGTGCTGCTCATAATCGTTATAGTGAACAGCTAATCCCTCGTCAACTTTTCCGATTGCAATGCCGAAATCGCCAAAATGATTGATAGTATAGAAATGCCAGGGAAGCAGATCTCTTCCACCCACTGATTTGTCCCAGTAATTATCAAAGGCCCGGTTTGCTTCTTCATCACTCATGATGACCGGAAGCCCTAAATGACGGGAAAAATTGTAAACCCCAAGCTCTCCTTCGGAGTTTGTAGCATAATGGGGCTTAGATGAATAGATTGCTGAAAACTGTTTTTTACCTCTTTCAAAAATCTCATCCCATTTCTCCCCGCCCTCTTCATCTCCCCGGGCACGACACATCTCTGCGAGAGCTGAATAGGCAACCAGCGCCAATGATCCGTTATACTCGTTTGTTGCACCTTCACGGTCATAAGAACCCAGGCACTGATATGGGAGTACAAATTCGGTGGAATCAAAAGGAGAAGGCGGCGCCATATACTGATTGTCAATGCAGCGTTTTGCCTGGAAAAGAATGCGCTCTGCGGTATTCATCATATAGGGCCACAGTGTATTAAGTGTGTCCATGTTACCAGTGGCAAGAAAAAGCTCGTAGATATTGATGATAAATAAAGAATTGAGATCCGACCAGTTAGTTGTCTTACTCCACCAGTAGTCTCTATGATCATGATCATCCCAATCACACAAAGCATTAATTTTCTCTGATCCACTCTTGGGCCCATTGAAATCGTGATGAATCTGACCTAAAAAATCACCTCGTCGCTGAGTCCTTGCCCAGAACAACATCTGACGCCATTGCCCTTCAGGCCAGTTGTAAGATGAAGCAATCTGTGAATGTCCCTGCTGGTCGATAGTTCCAATAATGAAATATTTTCCTTCGCGCCAGGCAAACCTGCCATCTTTTGCATACTGGCTGTTATGGGTAAGAGGATAAAGATTATTTAAGAGACGGTCAGTATACCAATCCGGCAGATTGACTGCCCTGATTCTGTTTGCAAAGCCGGATGCGCCATCACGAATTCTGACAAATTCAGACAAACCATATTTCACCGCATCTATAGAACTTTTTATATAGTTCATATAGTAGAAGCCCTCGTCAACCAGCTTTCCATCCCAGTTTCTGTCTGTAAATGTTTGATACCAGCCCAGAACAAAACGGATCTTCCCGGTCTGTGAAGGTTTCAGATTCAACTTGACTGCTACAACTCCTCCATTTTTATTGGAAAGGGTACCGGATGCATTAAATTCAGTTAAGGAACTGCCTGTGGTAATCTTTGCACTTGACATATCACTTGCAGCCCCAAGCGCACTGTTATCAGCATTAATTGATGTCCCTGACCAGTAAACACCACTTATTGAATCACGTCTCTGAGGGTTTGTTCCCGCCAGATCGCTGATCTGAAAAGCGATAGCTGCCTCTGCGCTGACAGAATTTTTGTTTTCAAGGGAAAACTCAAAAAATGCAAGAGGCATTACTGAACTCTTCTCATCCCCGCTTACATAAGGTCCAAATGCCAGAAGTTTCACATCGATATTATTGTAAATTTTCCCGTAATTAACTCTGTAAATCGGGATCAGTGCATCTTCATCATCAGATCTCATACCAGAAAAGGTTTTAACAGTGGATCCTACTTTTGTATACAGGTTAAATGAAGCATCAAACTTTGCCTCCTGATACCAGTGTTGACGAGTCAGCCGGTATCCTTTTACAAAAATTGATTTCGCTCCATTATAGAGAATATATGAAGCACCTAAACCGCCAAGCGGAGTACCTGTTGTCTGTGCTGCTGCAAACAGATCTTGTGCAGCCAGGTTTATCACTGTAATTGCTGCCAGTAAAAGTTTTAAAACGGATCTCATTCATTCTCCTTAAAGCGTATAAAAGCATTTAGTCAACTGAAAGTTCTATACAATCATATCTTAGAACCATGCAAATCGCAATAGCAAATCGCTCGTTTATAAAATGTTTTAAAAATTAAAACTGCCTACTTTGAATTTCATTTTAAAACATGTTTGACCGCTGAAGACCTGTTTTGAAATTTTCCATTCAGTTTCAGCTATTTTAAAGATATGAAAACTGGATATGAGTGACAACGCAAAATGCTTAATCCAATTTCATCCATTGATATATTTGTATATCGATTCCCTGCCCGATTTTCCTAACCTTCCGACTTACAAATATCAATTTTTTCAATGAAAGATCATTACTGCACACACCGCATAAAATTCTCCTTCAGCAATCTCTCTTTCTATATTATTAGAAGCCATATTATCTGTTCAGGTACGGTATCTCATGAATCTGACTTTTTCCCGGTTTCATCTTTCAATGGTCACACTAAAACAAACAGTGTTTTACGTTACGAATACACCTCCCCAGACAATGAAGAATTTGACCACCGAAGAGCATTTTTTTCATATATTAATCAGTATGAGAGCATATGTTAATTTACACGGGTCATTTGTGAGGCCACAAAACAAGGAAATTACCCGATCTAAATATATGTTTCATTTTTTTAATGGAGGAACAATGCTACACTACATTGCTCGTGCCAGTTTGGCCACCGTCTTTTTAACGACAAGCATCTTTGCTCTGGCAGGGACCGGAGGTGTCCCTCTGGGCGGAATGGGGACAGGATATGTGGTTTTTGATGGCCAGAAGATTCGTGTCAGCGGCAAAATGCCTCCCGCTGCTGCGGATCATGCCAAAACCAATCCTGCGGAAAAGCAGATCGTAGCGAGCGGATTCTATTTATTCGCCAATGGAACTGCGAAAACTCAGGCGACTGCCGTCTCCGAAGATGCGAGATGTCCCCTGCAAAGAGCTGATTTTGGATCCGTAGGCAACGTCTAATTCATTCTGAATGCATTCGGACCTTACTGGCCCGGTGAAGGTAGTGAAAAATATCAACTAGCGACATCACCGCTTGCATTTTTCAATATTACCGCAGTAAACAGTGGCGCAGCAGCAGCGGAAGTCGCCGTGGCTATGGAATTCGCCAACGGCGGACTGCTGGGCGGAGCTAACAGTGGAACAGTTGAAGCGGGTAACAATGCGATCAGTTTTCCCGGCTCGCCCGATAATGCCTATCTCGCTGTCGATTGCGACGGTACGACTCCGGCATTCAGCGCTGGTGCGGCAGGCTCATTCTCCACTAATGGTACTCTGGCCAATTCAGCCGGCAATCTGGTCGGAGCCAAATGCAGCGTCCCCGCCGGAGGTTCGGTTAATTTCAAATTCGTTCTGGCCTGGTACCGTACCTATGATCAAGAAGGCTATTACTACCACAATTTTTACACTAACTCCAAAGAAGCAGCCACATTTGGATTAGCGAAATTCGACCAGGTCAGAAATGGTTTAATATCCTTTGTTGACCGGGTGATGGCATCCAACTTTCCCGCCTGGTACAAAGATCGTCTGCTCAACAACACCTATCCTCTCATTCATAACTCAGTATGCGCAAAAGATGGACGCACCGCGTTCTGGGAGGGAAATTACGGCATCATCGGTACTATTGACCAGGGGCAACATGCAGCCGTCTTTTATACCTTCAACTGGCCAACAGTACAATGGCATGAACTTCAGTACTGGAAACGGCAGCAAAAATCAACCGGACAGATTCATCATGATTTCAATCAGGGCACCTCAAGTTTTACTGCCGGTTCTTCCGGAAATAACCGTCATTTGCTTGATTGGGACAACTCCACGCATCAGGACTACTGGTGGTTTCCCAACACCGATTCGTGGGCTGATCTCAATTGCATGTTTATTTTCAAGGCTTATGAGCTCATGCTTGCCACTGGAAATCTCGATTCAATGAAAGTCTATTGGCCCTCCATCAGAAAAGCCGCGGATAGAATACTTTCACAGTGCGGTGCAGGTTCAAAGCTCCCACTTGAGAGTCACAGCACCTATGATCGATGTAAGAGTGCCGGTACCAATTGCAGCCTGACACCGGAATATAACGGCGGATTGGCAGTTACCTCCTATCGCGCAGTTGCAGAAATCGCCAGATTCTGCGGTGAGACCGAAGCTGCCGCCACCTTCCAGAATTACTATAATACTGCAAGAGCAGAGTACAAACAGAAATATGCCACATCAAGCACTTATGGTGTAAGTGCGTCTACTCCCAACAGCGGGCGTTTTCCTGAAGGACATATCGCAGGGTACAGTTGGGCCAACTATTTCTGTCTTGAACCTATGATGGATGAGGATTTCATTGCAGGCGCCTGCCAGAAAATGCGGGATAAACAGAAATCCGCAACAGGTGACAGACCAGCAGGAGCAAACGGCGAGTGGATTTTTTACTGCGTTGATCATTACGGAGGTTCGGAAATCGCTATCAACAGGCCTGATGAAGCACTTTCTTTACACAAACTGGATTATGACTATTACTATCTTAAGGCTCCCAAAGAGGTTTTCTGGCAATCATTACAGGAAGGTGATAAAAATACTCACCATGACAGCTACATGACCGCACCGATTGTCTGGCACTCCTATTTTCAGTTCTGTGGCTATATGATCGACAATGCCAATCAGCGGCTCTGGATTCGTCCTCGAATCCCGACAGAGATGAGCAAAAAAATTACAAATGCACTTCTTCTCAACCCGAAGGCGCTGGGCACCCTCAACTATGATGAAAACCCAGAAGGAGACCGGACACAACTTATCACGGTCGCATACGACGCACCTGTCACGATCAAAGAACTTGTGCTTAAAAACAACGTCAGTACCAACACACCATTCGTGCTTGTTAATGGAGCATCAGTGACAGCAACACCAGAAGGCTCCGGTTTTGAAAAAAATATCCGTATAGCCTTCCCCACCCCGATCCAGATCGGCCCCGATGGTATCAAAATTGAAGTATACAGCAACCCGGTGGGAGTTTCAGGCAGCACCAACCAGAAGCCTGCTACCCCGCTCTCAATTGCCGCTTCACGCATCTCGGCAAATCAGCCGATAGCCTTCTCTGTTGACGCGGAAGGCCCGGTCTCAATTGAACTTTTTACCCTCAATGGAATCAAAATCGGCACAATCATGCAGGAATACCGTACTGCGGGAAGCCATGCAGTGAAATGGAACGGAAAAACACTCGAAGGGTCAAAAGTAGGATCGACCATTGGAATAATGCGCCTGACAACTGTGAACAGTATGTGTTCAAGAAGGGTTTTTGTGTCCAAATAATTAAGCGCACTGTTATTTAAGATACGGTCCTTTTAAGGTCCTGGCTGGAAGTACCAGTCAGGACTTTTTTTCGGAAGAACTTGTTACCTCAGATGTGAAACAGTGATTTAACCCGTTAAATGCATCTGTGGAAAGTCATTAAGTCATCTCTGGGGTGAGACAGTCACTTAACTCGTTAAGTCACAAAGTCACCTCAGGGGTGAAAAAAGAGGATTGTTTACCTACCGGAGTATTTGTTATTTTCTTCTTCTTGAACATTTTTAACCTGCCAAACATTTAGAAAAGCCATGAAACTTTCAGATATAACCCGGAACCAGATCGACTCAAGCATCCGTTCCAGGGGTAAATTGTATGCAGACTGGAACCAGGCTAAAATCATTTCCAAAAATAAAAACAGAATTGAGGCAGAAGTAAAAGGATCATACTCAAATACCTATGATGTTACAATCGATATAGAACCTCACAAAATATTTGTCTTCTGCAGTTGTCCCTATTTTCAATCAAGTGGTGCCTGCAAACATATCTGGGCCACGATTGTCACTGCAGAAAAAGAGGGGTTCAGCGGCGAAGCCATCTATCCCGATTCTGTTCTGGTTGAGAAAAATTATGAGGGATATGATGAAGAAGAGGAAGATTTCCTTGAAGAAACAGAAGACCCCAGATTTGACAAACTTAAAAATTACCTGAGCCGCAATGCTGCCAAACCCCACAGCAGAACCGGCCGCAGGGATGTCTACAAGTATACTAAACCAGGCTCTTCCTTTCAGAAGCCACAACCGAACTGGCGCACTCTCTTTACCGATCAGAATCACCATTATTCACAAAACGACCTGCACAGGTCATCTCAGGAAAAGCAAACTTTCTATGAAATTGAGGGGGCTTCTAAAGTAGGCCTTAATGACCTGAAAATCAATGTAAAATCAAAAAAACTTAAAAAAGACGGGCAGTCATGGCAATCATGGAATTTTGAATTCAGTTCGGAAAACATCAATAAGATAAGAGATGAAACCGACCGCAAGATAATTGCCATGCTCATGGGTCCTAACAGTTCTTACCTTTATAATCACAAAAATATACACCTGAATCCTGTTCTTACAGAGTTGATCCTTCCATTGGCGATTGAAACCGGACGATGCTATCTGTCTTCATACGGGAAGAAGGAGCTGTTCCTTAAATTTGACAAATCCAGAAAATGGGAGTTTTCACTTTCTCTGGAAAAAAGCGACAACAGCTGCCTGCTGAAGCCGTTTTTTAAATGCGATAGCGAGAGCAGGAAAATCAGTGAGGCCGCTCATGTAAACAGTACGGGTTACGTTTTCTGGAACGACGGAACTGTAAATCCACTTGACGCACACCATTTATACTCATGGATTCAAAATTTTTCCCTGAACACATACACACTCTCATTAAGTGAAGCCAGGTTCTTCATTCATAATTTCAAGGATTTAGAAGACAGGCCGCCCTTCAATTATCCGGAAGAACTCCATACCCCCGAGGTCTGTATTGAACCTCAACCTCTTTTCACCATATTAGACAGAGACAATTGGAGAAGAGGCATCACATTTGCCAAGCTGGGATTTTATTACAAACAACATCTTTTTAAACTTGGCGACACAACCAGAGTGTTTTATGATCAGAAAGAGAATGTTTTCTACACTACAAACAGATTATTTCATGACAAATGCCTTGATTTATTATATGAAATTGGTGTTACTGAAGACACCTGGAGCGTTGATGGGCATACCCTGATCTTCCGGGAAAAACAGTTACAGAATATTGTTACCACGCTTCTGAAAAAAGGATGGAACGTTGAAGGAGAGGGGCTTAAGTTCAAGAAACCCGGCGATTTCTCATTTTCAGTAAATAGTGGTATCGACTGGTTTGAAGTAGAAGGGGCATGTGAATACGATGGAGAGATGGTCAGTATACCGGAGATTCTTGATGCACTGAAAAAGAAAAAAGAGTTTATCAAACTCAGCGACGGAAGTCTGGGGCTGATGCCGTCTGAGTGGCTCGAAAAATACGGCCGGATCGTATCAATGGGAACCACAGAAGATGAGTCTATCAGGTTTAAAAAATCACAGACACTGCTTATAGATCTACTGCTTGCAGACCAGCCCCTGATAAGTTGTGATAAAGTATTCAAATCCATCAGGGATTCTCTCAGAAATTTCAGTGGTATCACACCTGTTCAGGAATGCGGAAACTTCACAGGCGAGCTGAGAAATTACCAGCGTGAAGGTCTGGGATGGCTCTCTTTTCTTCAGCAGTTCGGGTTCGGTGGATGCCTTGCAGATGATATGGGGCTGGGAAAGACAATTCAGGTACTCTCTATTCTGGAAAAACAGAGAATTAACGTCCTTGAACAACAGAATGATGGAAAAGGTAAAAAGAAGATCAAAAAAAAATCCCCCGGGGTTCCATCGCTTGTAGTCGCCCCGCGATCACTTATTTACAACTGGTACAATGAAGCTTCAAAGTTCACTCCTGATCTTAAGGTACTGGATCACTCAAACTCTCAGCGCATCACCGTAGAGCCTGACTTTTCAGAATTCGACCTTATACTTGTCACTTACGGCACTTTGCGAAGAGATATAGAAGCCCTTTGCAAAACCAGGTTCAACTATGTGATTCTGGATGAGGCACAGGCGATTAAAAACGCAAACACCGCCACCGCAAAAGCGGTAAGACTTTTAAATGGTGTAAACAGGCTTGCATTGAGCGGAACTCCGGTAGAAAATCACCTCAGCGATCTCTGGAGTATCTTTGAATTCCTTAACCCGGGGATCCTTGGCTCAGCATCAGTGTTCAAAGGTGCCTCAAAGTCTAAATCACCCGATGAAAACGAATGTCAGCTGTTAAGGAAAGCTCTGCGGCCATTTATTCTGCGGCGATCAAAATCGCAGGTCGCTGTTGATCTGCCTGAGAAAACAGAAAAATTGATACTCTGTCAAATGGAGGGGGCACAGAAAAAAATTTACGATCAGTTGAAACAGTATTACCAGGCATCACTGATAAAAACCATCAGCAAATCCGGTTTGAACCGTTCTAAAATTCAGATTCTTGAGGCCCTTTTAAGACTGCGGCAGGCTGCATGCCACCCGGGGTTGATCGATAAAAACAACACCCGTATCGAGAGTTCAAAGCTGGAAACGCTCCTTGCACAACTCCAGGAGCTCAAAGAAGGAGGACACAAGAGCCTCGTCTTTTCCCAGTTCACATCGATGCTTGCGATTATTCGCAACAAATTGACAGAGCATGACATCAGGCACGAATATCTGGATGGCAGCACAAGCAAACGCCAGAGTGTCATCGAGAGATTTCAGGACGCTCCTGACTGCAGCACGTTTCTAATCAGCCTTAAAGCCGGAGGGGTTGGTCTCAACCTTACATCCGCGGATTATGTCTTTATCTTTGATCCATGGTGGAATCCTGCCGCAGAGATGCAGGCTATTGACAGGACTCACCGTATAGGCCAGACGAAGCCAGTCTTCGCATACAAACTGATCTGTAAAGACACAGTAGAAGAGAAAATTCTCCAATTGCAGAAATCAAAACAGTTTCTCGCCGAATCGGTAATAAGCACAGATGAATCGGTGCTCAGCTCAATTACTTCTGAAGAACTGCAGATGCTGTTGAGTTGATAAGCCCGGACATGCCTCGCTATTAGAAAGAACAGCGGATCTATTCTCTATCCCTTTAACCTGAAAATCGCAGTTGGATGAGGTTAAAAATGGTACTCTGTTGAGCACTAAGGCTTTCAGGCATTTTGATCTTATCACCTTGTCGGTTAAGACCGGCAATGCCTTCAAGCCTTATCATCTCAACATCTTACGGTTTTTTATTCTCCCCAAGCTCGCGACTTTTAGGTTTAATCTTTTATTCCGACCAGTTCTGTAAATCTTCTATATTATCTGATCATCTTCAACTTAAGACTCTTCCGACAGGACTTTTATGACCATCCAGAGCCTCCTGTTTGCAATCGGCCTCACTGCTTTTGCCGGTCTCTCTACCAGTATCGGCAGCGCCATGGCTTTCTTTTCAAAAAAGCTCAACCCGCGTTTCCTTGCAGCATCACTGGGGTTTTCAGCCGGTGTGATGATCTATGTATCACTTATAGAAATATTCGCAAAAGCCAGAGACTCTCTTTCCTCTTATCTGGGAAGCCAAAACGGATACCGGCTTACTGTGGCCGCCTTTTTCTGCGGAATCGCCCTGATCGCTCTTATTGACAAACTTATCCCTTCATATGAGAACCCGCATGAAATCGCTCATCTGAAAGGGATGAACAACGGAAAGCAGCTGCCCTCTGAAAAAAAGCTTCTGCGCATGGGGATGTTCTCTGCTCTTGCAATCGGAATTCACAACTTTCCGGAAGGGCTTGCGACATTCATGGGCGCCATGAACGATCCATCACTTGGTATCAGTATCGCCGTAGCTATCGCCATTCATAATATTCCTGAGGGAGTCGCTGTTTCGGTTCCAATCTACTTTGCAACCAGGAGCAGGAAAAAAGCATTCTGGCTCTCATCGCTGTCAGGACTTGCCGAGCCTGTTGGAGCGCTCTTCGGCTTCTTTCTTTTCCGTCAGTTCTTCAACAGCTTGACTTTCGGCCTTGTATTTGCCGCAGTGGCCGGGATTATGATTTACATCTCTCTTGATGAGCTCCTGCCCACAGCCGAAGAATACGGAGAACATCATGTGGCAATCGGCGGTCTTATAGCAGGGATGATGGTTATGGCAGTAAGCCTGCTTCTGTTTGCGTGAAATTTTCAGTTAAGAATTTTATTCTGATTGTCCAGCAACTGACAGGTGTTGATTCTGAGTTAAACGCGATTAAACCTGAAACCGTTTACTTTCCGAAACTCAGTTCCCAGGTTCCGGTCAGCCCTATATCCCAATACCCCTTGATCACAGGAACCAGCAGAAACGTGTATTTGGCCTCTATCCCGAAGACCTGGTCCCTGATTACCCTGAAGTTTACACCAGAGAGCAGATTCAATCCCAGCTGATTGTCATTATCCCATGTATGCCTGTATGTCAGCCCGGGTCCAATGTACGGGTCAATCATAAAACGTGAGGCAAAAGGATAGTAAAGCAGATTTGAAGGAACAGAAATGTCTACCCGTGCGACATCATTGAGCTCCGGAAGCATCACCTCGAAATCTGTCCGCCATGTTATCATCTCACTTATCATGTACTCGGCTTTCACGGCGGCTTTAAGCCCAAGGGAACTATTGTTCTGCTCAAGCCCGACTTTTCCACCGATATCCCACCTGCCCGCAGAGCCGGCCGTCAGAATAGCTGGAAGTGAAATAAGAATGATTATAAATAGTTTTTTCATAAAGTTTCTTTCCTGATACTTTTAATAGAACAATTTACATAACACAGGGCCCAAATCAGATTAAACTCTTAAACTGATCTTTACCAAAGATAACCCGAGGTAGAAGGCGAATGCCGCTCCGGCTAATGTACCGGCAAAATAAAAAGAACCGGTGATAAAATCTCCCGATCTGGAGATCTCTGCCAGCTCGTATATAAACGAGGAGAGTGTAGTGAATCCTCCGCAGACCCCGGTTGCCAGAAAAAGACGTGCCTCGTTTGAGAGCTGAGGTATGCCGGCTGAAACTCCTGTAATAATTCCAATAAGAAAACAACCCGCAAGATTCGATATAAGGGTTCCGTATGGGATACTTTGGAAATCCTGGAAAAATACCGTTACCAGATAACGCATCATCGAGCCAATGAATCCGCCTGCACCTACTAATAGAAATGGAATAAATGTTCTCATGAGACCCGTACTTGTAACTTTCGTCATTAAAAAATAACGCGTATCACTCAGATAGAGCAATAAAGGTAGCCCAGAAACATGAAAATAATACTTTTCTATCCGGTAATCAGCAGGGATTTGAAATGAAGCATTAAGTTGCCGGTCGATCTTATCTGGCTAGACCCCAGTTAACTCTTAGCGGGCAAAGGGTTAAAACACGCCACCAGATGGTTATCCCCGGCGTCAACCAGTTCAGGACATCTCTGAAGACACTCATCTATTCTGCGGGGACAGCGGCTGTAAAAAGAACAGCCGTTTTCCGGCCCTGTTTTTTCCCGGTCATCGGAGAGCACCTTCCCTCTGTTGCTTCTTCCTTTTCCGGGAACCGGGATACTCTCCAGCAGTAAAGCCGTATATGGATGCCGTGGTGTGGAAAATATGTGGTTCTCTGTTCCGCTCTCCGCAATCTTCCCAAGATACATGACGGCCAGACGGTTTGCTACATGGCGTACAACAGCAAGATCGTGGGAAATAAAGAGAAGTGTCTGGTTGTAGGTGCTCTGAAGATCCTGGAGAAGATTGATAATCTGTGCCTGAATAGATACATCAAGGGCACTCACCGGTTCATCTGCAACAATCAACTCCGGTCCGGTTGCAAGGGCACGGGCGATGCAGATTCTCTGACGCTGACCGCCGGAGAATTCATGTGGATAGCGGTTGAGATATTCATCGGAAAGTCCGACCTTGTTCAGAAGATCCTTTACAATTTCGGCACGTTTGGAACCGGAACAGATTTTGTGGATTATAAGCGGTTCTTCAATCACCTGCCTTACCGTAAATCGGGGGTCAAGAGAACTGAATGGATCCTGGAAAACAACCTGGATCTGTTTTCTGAGCTCTCTTTTCTGCATGGATGTGAGATCTTCCCAGTTTACAGATTTTTCTTTCCAGTCCCCTACCGACAGCGCGACTCTGCCTGAGGTTTTGGGAACCAGGCCCAGAACAGCCTGGGCAGTGGTAGTCTTTCCGCACCCCGACTCTCCTACGAGCGCAAATATTTCTCCTCTGCGTATTTTGAAACTCACCCCGTCAACAGCTTTCACCACTCCGGCGACTCCACCGAAAACCCCTTTACGCACAGGGAAATGGACCTTGAGGTCGTTTATATCGGCGACAATAGATGAATCAGGCCTGCTTGTCATAAAGAAAACACCTTACATGATGATCGGGACTTGATAAAGTTAATCCGGGATGTTCATTTCTGCAGCGCTCCGATGCCTGGTCGCATCTGGGGTGAAAGGGACAGCCTGAAGGAATATTCTGCAGAGTAGGCACCTCGCCTGGTATCACTTTAAGCCGCTCTTTTTTTACCTCAAGTTGAGGAATTGTCTGGAGCAGATTTCTTGTGTAGGGGTGAAGCGGATTTTCAAATAGCTCTTTACACGATGTAAACTCCATCACCTCTCCGGCATACATCACCATTACATTATCGGCAATATCCCCCACTATACCCAGATTATGTGTTATAAGAACCATGCTCATCGACTTTGTTTCCCGCAGATGATGAAGCAGATCGAGGATTTTAGCCTGCACAGTGACATCAAGCGCCGTTGTCGGTTCATCGGCAATAAGAAGTCTTGGCGAACAAACCAGAGCCATGGCGATCATCACCCTCTGGCGCATCCCGCCGCTCAACTGATGAGGATAACTTGTCATCGTGCGTGACGGGTCCGGAATTCCCACCTCCGAGAGCACCTTCTCCCCAAGCTCCTCAGCCTGCTTGCGGGGAATTGAGAGATGCTGATTTATGGTCTCGATTATCTGAAATCCACAGGTATAAACAGGATTAAGCGATGACATAGGATCCTGAAAGACCATGGAAATCCTGCCCCCCCGGATATTGCGGATCTCCCGTTCCGGAAGCTTCAGCAGGTCTTTTCCCTCAAAAAGTATGCTCCCCTTTTCAATTTTCCCGGGTGGATCCGGTATAAGCCGCATTAATGATAAAGCGGTCATTGTCTTTCCACAGCCCGACTCCCCCACTATCCCAAGCGTGCTTTTGTCGTCAATATCAAAGCTGACTCCACGAACCGCTTTTGCAGTACAACGATCGAGTTTGAAAGAAACGTGCAGATCAGAGCAGCTAAGGCAGGTCAATCATCTTCTCCGGAAAAGGTATCCTATGAAACTGCTTTATGGTACGGCTTAAAACAACAGCATTGTATCGTATGCATCTCTTCGGGCCGCTTTGTAAAAAACCAGTTCAATCAATGACTTAACGACTTTTTGCGACTCTTTGGTACTCTCTTTAATACGGGGGGGTTCAAGTTTAATTGATGATTTTCAAATTCACTATCTTCGGACACGGTCGGGGATGACCGTGTCACACCGAAACAGGCTACTCACATCTAAACAGTCTCCTTATGACTTGCAACTTGCGACTTCAGATTCCCTCAAGTTTTTTTATGGCCTCTGCCACATCCTGGCTTTCACCGCCGGCCTTGACATACCTCTTGAAAAACTCTTTAGCTTTTTTATTGTTCACCATCTTTGCATAGTAGATGTTGCCGATATGACGCAACGCCTCTACCGGTTTCCCTTTCCCTTTTTTCAGTGCAGTCTGGAAAGCACCTATAGCGGGCTCATACTTCCCCCCTGACTCAAGCTCAACTCCCATGGTATAAAGCAGGTCAGTGTTTTCGGGATTATACTTGAGGCCGCGTTCACAAATCTGTGCCGCCTCAATATGCATTTTCTGCTGCGACTTTACACTTGCCATTAGAGCGTAGATATCCGGATGTTCAGGACACTTCTTCTCAACTTCGTGGTAATACTGGAATGCCGACTCTGAATCACCGCTTCCCTGAAAAGCAACGCCCAGATCTATCAGAAGCTGCATATTCAGCTGATCTGCAGCAGAGGCCATCGAAAGAGCCTCTATGGCTTCCTGAACCTTCTTCTGCTTGAGATATGTATGACCCAACCCAGCCAGGTAATGGGGGTTCTGAGGATCGATTCTGCCAGCGATCCTGTAGGCAACCATTGCTGCTTCAGTATTGTTTTCTGTTTCGAATATTTTCCCCTGCGCAAGCTGCATCCAGGGAGTGCCGTCATTTTTGAACTTTGTCAATAAGGCTCTTGCGTTTTTAAGTTCACCAAGTTCACAGTACACATCGACCAGGCGGTAATTGGCCTCATTAAAGCCGGAGTTTCTCTGCACTACAGCTTCATAAAAGTCTTTTGCTTCAACAAACTTTCTGTCGTATGAAAGCGCACTTCCAAGCTTGAACGCACGTTTCTCGTTAAAGCCGCCCTTTTCCCATGACTTGAAGTAATTCCGCGCGGCATCCTTGAACTTGACCTCTTCCATGCTCATATCTCCCAGTGCTTCAAAACAGCTTGCACAAGATGGATCGATTGAGAGAGCGTCCTTGAATACCTGTCTGGCAGGTTCCTTTTTCCCGGCCTTATAATAAACCTTTCCTGCCCAGTAAAGCACCTGTGCATCAGACATCCCCTTGCCAATTGCTACCGCTATGTTTTCCAGAGCCTCCTTCTGTTTACCCGAGAGAATAAGCGCATAAGCAACTGTGGACAGATATCTGGCATTATTCGGTTCACTTTCAAGGGCAGTATTAAGCTGCTCAAAAGCATCTGTATAATTACCCAGGTCAAGAAGGAGAGAGCCATAATCAAATCTCGACCTTATATGGCCGGGGTTGAGTTTTATACTCTGAGCCAGATGCAGTTCTGCCTCATTCAGTATTCCTTTAGATAAATAGTAACGCCCGGCCTGATAATGCGGTTCCCATTCTCCGGGAGCAAATTTCAATGCTGATTTTATCTGTAACAGTCTCAGACTGTCATTGCCCATTACCTCGTATGCCTGCGCCAGAAGAAGCCTCGGTTTTACTTCCGATGGAATGAACTTCACAGCCTCGGTAAGCATCTTTATGGCTTCAGGAACCTTTTTCTCCTCAAGCATCAGAGAGCCCAGTTCGATTTTAATATCGTAACGCTTAGGGTCGAGTTTTATCCACTCGTTAAGGAAAAGAGCAAGCGAAGAGGTCTGTTTCAGGTTACGGTAACAGATCGCTGTCAGCTCCAGAAGTTCGGTATTAGATTTCTGAATGGCCCTGGCACGGCCCAAGGGAGAAATCGCTTTACTGTATTCTTCAGTCTTCACAAGTGATGTACCGAGCATGGAGAGACAGTCAAAGTCTTCCGGAAGAAGCTCTACGGCTTTTGTCAGTGGTTTTACAGCCTGCTCATACAATTTCTGTTTGTAATAAACCTCTCCCAGTTCTTTCCATGCGGAAGCATCACCAGCCGAACTGACCAGGTATTTATTGTAAAGATCCGCAGCCAGGTCCAGTTCCTGAAGAGCCGCGTATGTCCTTGCCAGCATCTTTTTAAATCCCACATTTGCATGCGGGAATTCAACTGCCTTTTCCAGAACTGTTCTGGCATTTTTCCACTGCTTTGAAGCTATATACAGATTTCCCAGCCTCTCATGATTTCTCAAACCATCAGGACTCTCTTTAATGTTTTCCTCATACCTGGCAATAGCCTTTGAAGTCATCTGCTTCTTTTCGTAAAGCTCCCCAAGATGGTACATCAGATTGGCGTCACCGTCTTCTGACGGAAAACGAAGGTACCTTTCGTAAAAAGTGATAGCACTGAGTGTATCGCCTGTTTTCTCATAAGCAGTTGCTGTAAGTTCCATTATATGCTTACTTTCCTGATTTGAGGCCAGAAGCTTTGACAGAAGAGGAATCGCTTCGTTATACTGCCCTGTTTGACAATACGACTCAGCAAGAACAAGCAGAACGTTTCCGTTCTGAAGCATTACAGCACTTCCGGTCTTGAGCAGGGAGATGACTTTTGCATAATCTTTGTTTTTAAAAGCCAGAGTCGCATAAGAAGAATTCACGTTAAAATCGTTATTCCCCTTGTCAAGAAACAGCGCGTAAGCCTCCATGGCTTTTTTATCCATCCCGATTTTATTAAACAGATGTCCGGCCTGGGCAAGGTACCCTGAATACTTTTTTGCATCAATTGCGAAGAGAGCCATACCTGTTTCAGCTGTCAGACTGTCTTCTCCGGTCTTCTGGTATACACCCACCAGCTTAAGAAGCGTCTGGCTGTTTTTACTGTCAAAAGAAAGTACCTTCCTGTAAGCTTCAACAGCCTTCTCAGACTTTCCAGCCTGCTCATAAGCATCACCGATATGTCCGTAAATAACGGCATTACCCGGACCAAGCGCACTTGCTTTCTTAAGCAGAATCCCGGCCGCGGTCTGATCCCCATCCTTCAATGCGATGACAGCAAGATAAAAGTAGGCCTCAGGATGAGACGGGGAGAGTTTTGTCAATTTAGTATACTCGGTTTTTGCAGGGAACAGAAAATTCTGTCTGAAATAGAGCTGGGCGATTTTCTCCTGAACCTCGACATTGTCCCCATGAAGAGAACGTTCTTTTTCAAAATGAGAAAGTGCAGACTTAAGCTCATTTTGCTGCATCAGCACTTCTCCCATCATCTTGTTTGCGCCCTTTTCCTGTTTTTCCGAGAGGACCTCATTAAGCAGTTTTCTTGCAGAAGCATAATTTTTCTGCTGGATGTAAATTTCTGCTACAGGCATCCTGCATGAGTTTTTCTCTTTCACCAGCGGCATTGCCACTTTGTAAGCATCAACAGCACGGCTGAAGTCGGATTTAAGTGAGTAAATATTTCCCAGTGTCTTGAATATCTCCCCATCTGAGGGGTAAACTTTAAGGTACTTTTCCAGATCAGCCGCTGCCTTGTCAAGGTTTCCTGTTGAGAACTCAAGCTGCCCTGTTGCCTTCAACAGTATCGCACTGCCGCTGAACCTGATCTCAATACTTCTGAGAAGCTTCAACGCTTCAGATGCATTCTGATTCATCTCAAGCGCTTTTGCAGTTTTCAAATACAGTTCCAGATTATCCTGATTGACTTTAAGGGCGTTCCTGAAGTGTGATACGGCATCTTTGTATTCACCGTTTTTATGGTAAAGATCCCCGATCACCTCCTGAATCATCGGATCATCAGGGAGAAGTTTCGCGGCAGTTTTGAGGTCATCAAGGGCTTTCTCCTCCTGTTTCAAACCAATGTAACTCTTACCCCGCTCAAAAAATCCATAGCCGTTTTCAGAGTCTGCTGCAACAAGCTTATTTGCAATCGTGAAGGCCTCTTTATAATTTGATGATTTATTTTTCTGCTTTGCCATAAAATGCAGTGACAGGGGCTGGGCGGGACTGAGGGTGAGGATCTGGCTGTGCACATTTTGTGCCGGACCGTTCTGGCCCATGCCCTCATAAGAGAGCGCCTTTTCCACCATAAAAGGAATACTCTTTATTCTGTTTCTCTCACAGCTTGCAATAACATTCAATGCATCCTCAAATTTTCCCGAAAGCCTGTAACTCTGGGCAAGCATATAGTAGAGCTCTGAATGAATCGGAACCAGATCAAGAAGCTCTTTAAGGTACTTTGATGATTTTTCATACTGTTTGGCTCTGAAGAAGGCCTGAGCACCAGAGTAATTTGCAAGCAACATGAAAGGATCCTTCAAAATGATCTTTTCATACTCTTTACCAAGGACTAAATCACCCGGGCTATCTGAACCTTTCTCTTTCAGTATAGTTTCACCAAGCTGTCTGTTCAGTTTAAAGTTTTTACCTAAAACAGGAATCTGAAAGAATCTCTGTACAAGTTCTGTTTGATTTATGCCAAGCTTGTTCAGTACTGAAACCAGGCCTGAGTCTATCTGAGAATTGATCTGATCGGCAGGAATCGATTTATCTGTACTGGCAACAACACTCTTGTCACTTCTTTTAATAATTTCCATATAATAATAGAGCATCTTTTCACGTTCCGAATATTCAATCCGTTGAATCATGAAATGAGAGGCACGTACCTTTTCTGCGGCAGCCTCATACTGGTCATTACTGATTACTTCCCCTATCCGGGCCATTTCCGGAATGTGTTTAAGCATCTGATCTTCACTCAGAACTTTTATTTCTGACAACGGTTCAAGTCTGAACCGTACGTACTGGTCAACAAGGGCCACTGCCCATAGGCTATGAAGGTTTCCCGCCATCCCTGCATCAACCGGCCTGGTCACGAGCAAATGAATCTGAGGCTTTGGAGCCGAAGCGGCTTCCGTTAAAACCCACGTGACAAGAACCAGAAGCACCATTTTCAACCAACGCATTTATTTCTCCTCCTTTAAGGGTCCCTGATCTAATTGTATAAGCGGTTAAATTGAAAATCAAGCAGTTTAACTCTGCTGCCGGATTTAGCCTAAGTCGTTGTCTTTATTTGATTCAGGTTAATGCTCAGAATAAAACCGGGTTTATTTTCCTGTTTACCACTCTTTGTGTTCAGTGAATCCTGTGATTTTATTTTTTTCACAGATTCCGTTAATATGTGTACTTTGGGAGGTGGGTTCCTGTCGCCGGAAATATCAGGTAAGTTAAGATTTTTGTAGTCTTGAAGGCTGTGGCAATTTGGGCGTACTCGCGCGCTATGCCGCTGTTGTTTGGTTGTGGTTTTTAGAACCCGGCTCTATAATGTTCAAAAGCAGGACGTTTTTTACCATCAGTAAGCTTTTATCTTTCTTCTTCCTTTGCCACTTGGTACAAATGGTTGAAATCCCTTTTTGTTATTTAATAAATTAAGAGAATCGTATTGGAAATATCTAATTTCTGCAATGCTGAATATGTTTTGTGTTGTGTCAATGTTGTCCGTAATAGTGCCATAGTGTTCAGAGAAAGATTTCAAAAAGTTAGTTTGGGATCCTTTTTGTATCTCAAGAGTGTCGCAGCAAATGCCGTGTAGTTTTGCTCTAAAATCAGCTTTCCCTAATAAATACACTCCGGGCTTGTCTATTTGTATTTCATTGAACAATTCATCCTCTTTTAATAAAAGAATATCAACATTGATCATTGGTACTCTTAATGAGTGAATTGCATATGTTCCTTTTGGTATATTTTCGAAAACGATATAACGCTTTTGATCATCCTTCCTTCTGGAACAATATTTCACGCCAGTTTCAATGTTTTCCAAACAGATATTGCCTCCGACGTACTCTTTATCAGTTTGAAATATCGGTGTAGTATTTGATACTGTGTTAAACTCGGCTATTAGATAATTTCCATTTCCAATATTTTGCAATTGTAGGCTAGTGGTACAATTTAAAAGTAGGAAAACTCCAGCCGTCAATGCAGATGCTTTTTTCATAGTCTATCCTCATTTATACATATGTTAATCATGTTGTTTTCTGTTAGCATGTATTTGGCTTTTCTTTCCGCGCACGAAGCGCGGTTCTTAAGAACCGGGTTCTAAAAGCCATTGCAACCAACCATTTGCATTCCACCGGAAGGTAATGGCGGCTGAAAACTCACCAATAAAGGGCCTCCGGCCAAACCAGAAATCTTAAAAAGCAAACGGGAATAATACTCTCACTACGATAAACAGGACAATCAGCTTGTCAAACTACACTGTCAATAATTCCGTAATAGACCCGAGAGCACTACTCAACAACATCAACTTTCATTCTCATCAGTCCCCTGCTGCTTCCCTTTGCAAAATCTATCAACCGCTTTATATCGGTATCGCCGGGAAATGAAGATTCCAGTTTTTGTATAGCATCGCCAAGAGTGAGGTTTTCTCTGAAGATTATCTTATAAGCACGTTTTATGTTCTGACGGCGCTCTGAAGAAAAACCGTGTCTCTCCAGGCCCACCTTGTTTATCCCGATTATTCGTGTCTCTGCTTCCCCGCCAACCATCGCATACGGAACAACATCCATAAACGGACGGGTAACAGCACCAATGAAAGCATAGTCTCCAATCCTTGTGAACTGGTGAATTGGAACTATACCGCCGATTGTAACATGATTTCCCACCTCCACATGACCGGCCATCGCCAGACTGTTGGAAATAGTGACATCATCACCCAGAACGCAATCATGGGCAATATGACAATAAGCCATAATCCAGCAGTTATCACCTATCCGGGTTTCTCCACGATCGAGTGTGCCGCGGTTGATCGTCACAAATTCACGGATAAGATTGTTTTTGCCGATTACAGTCAAAGTCTTTTCACCTGCAAATTTTTTGTCCTGTGGAATCAGTCCGATCGCGGCGCTTTTGAAAATACGGCACTCAGGTCCGATACGCGTTCCCTCCCCAATCATTACATGGGGTCCGATTGTGCAGCGGTCTCCAATTTCCACATCATTTTCTATGACGGTGTATGGTCCGATTGTGACATCTACACCTATTTTGACACCCGGCTCAATGATCGCGGTAGGATGAATACTGGTAGACATTTTCTATTTTCCTTTACAATAAATTTCCTGACTTTTTTGCAGGTACCTATTAAAACCGCTCATGGTCAGACACTGCTCACCATGAGCGGTTTTTTGATGATAAGATCAGGATCTTTTTACCTGATCAGCAGACTGGTTCCCTTAAAGCGCTCCATTCTTAAGAGATAGATAAGCAAATCGGCCTCGAGATCATTCTGATCCGTACATTGCCATCATCTCTGCTTCACAGACAAGCTTGTCTTCCACAAAGCACTTTCCTTCGAATTTTCCTATACCTCTACGGAACTGAATCATTTTCAGCTCCATCCGTAAAGTATCACCCGGCCTTACGATTCCTCTGAAACGGGCCTTGTCAATGCCCATGAAAAGCACTTTGGGCGGTTCGCCGTCTTTTGTCTTTGCCCCGTAAAGGCCCATTATTCCACCGGCCTGAGCCATTGCCTCTATCATCAGCACCCCGGGCATCACTGGGTTTTGTGGAAAGTGTCCCTGGAAGAAGTTGTCATTAAATGAAACATTCTTGGCAGCTACGATAGACTTGCCGGGGACGATCTCCAGAACCTTGTCTACAAGCAAAAAGGGATAACGGTGCGGAAGTATATTGAGGATATCCTCATAGCAGAGCTTGACTCCACCATCTGCAACAGTCTTCTCAGCCTTCTGGTTCAGGTATTCTCTTATTTTTTTTGCCACCGCGATATTTGCGGCATGACCGGTACGGGCTCCAATTATGTGTGCCCGTAAAGGTTTTCCCAGGAGGTAAAGATCACCTATGAGATCAAGGGCCTTATGGCGGCAGGGCTCATTATAAAACCGCAACTCTGTGTTATTGAGAAAGCCGTTCTCACCGGGTTCAATCGCTCCCTTCCAGGCAAAGAGACGGCGAATGTAGTCCTTGCGTTCGTTTGTCAAATCCACGTCCTGAACAACAAGAGCACTGTCAAGAGTACCTCCCTTGATGAGCCCCTGTTCACGGAGTTTTTCTATTTCAGACAAAAAACAGAATGTGCGTGCCGGAGCAAAGTCATTTACATAATCATCAAGTGAAAACATTGTCGTATACTGAGCGCCCAGTGCAGGGTAGTTATAATCAATCTCGAGGGTCAGACGGAAATGATCGAGCGGAAAAATCCCCAGCGCCACATCCCCCTTTACATACATCACAGGCTCTGATATCTCCAGATACTCACGTTCAGCCTGCTGCTCCACAATACCGGCCTGCTGAATAAGATTTACATAGGGGATCGAGCTTCCATCCATGAGAGGAAGTTCCTGCGCATCCACCTCGATTTTGCAGTTATCAATGCCAAGGCCCGCCAGACAGGACATCACATGCTCGATAGAATAAACCCTGACGTCACCTTTACCGATTGTAGTACCGCGGGCAAGATCGACTACATTATCGATATCTGCAAGTATCTCTGTCTTGTTCTCAAGGTCAGCTCTGATAAAGCGAATACCGTAATTTTCAGGTGCGGGATTCAGGGTAACTGTTGCCGAAACACCGGTATGAAGACCGGTTCCGGTTAAGGAAACACTCTTTGCGATAGTTTGCTGAAGGGACATGTGCACGAAATATCCTTTCAAAAAATTAACTGTCTGATATTTTTATTAATGGTTATTGTCTGAACACTTACACTTCTTTAACTCCTGGATCTCATTTTTCAACTGCTTTACTTCTTTAAGCAATTGAGGAAGTGATACCTGCGCTGCCTCTATCCTGCGCATGCCCATAAGATCCCTGGCCGGATAGCCTGTTATCTTTGACCCGGGCTCAGTACCCTTTGAAACCCCGGCCTTGGCACCTACAAATGTGTCATCGCCAATTTCAATGTGGCCGACAAAACCGGCCTGCCCCCCGATAATCACTCTTTTGCCGATTCTGGTGCTGCCGGATATGCCCACCTGCGCAGCCATAGCCGAATCATCCCCCACCTGAACATTATGAGCGATATGAACCAGATTATCGATCTTTACACCTTTACCGATTAAAGTAGGCTCAAAATTGCCCCTGTCAATAGTGGTGTTTGCACCAATATCCGCATCATCCCCTATTACCACATTTCCAAAACAGGGTATCCTCACAAAAGTCGTACCCTCACGGGCATTTCCAAAGCCATCGGATCCGATTACTGCCCCTGATTGAATAACAACCCTGTCGCCAACTACACTCCCGTACCGTATAACAGCTCCTGAATCTATCCGGCAGTCAGCCCCTATTCTGCAGCCCCTCTCAATTACACACCTCGCCGCGATTCTGCAGCCAGGCCCAATAACAACAGAGGCCCCGATCACAGAACCGGGACCTATAGATACAGACGGGTCAATTTTTGCGGATGGGTCAACTACTGCACTCTCAGAGATGCCTTCAGAGAATAGAGGTGATCTGTCCTCAAAGAGCTGAGCGACCCTGGCGTAAGCCACATAAGGATCACTCACTTCAAGACAGATTTTGCCGGGTATAACTGTTTCCTTGCCGACAATGATATATCTGGCAGGGCTTCTGGCAATCTCGTCCTTGAATTTTGGACTCGACAGAAAAATTATATCAGATTCAAGGGCTTGCTCAGGTGATCTCAGAGATGTGACTTCCGAATCAGACTCTTCCTCCGGGACAACAGCACCAATAACCTGAGCAATTTTTGAAAGTTTCACAAAATCACTTTTCCTTACTCAACTGAGCCAGAACTCTGTCGTTGAGATCGTAAATCTTTTTGGCAAACACAATTCCGCCAGCTCTGGCATCAAAAATATAATCGTAGTTTTCCTCTTTGGCTATCTTTTCTATGATTTTGTTGATTTTTTCTATGATGGGCTTTGTCAGCTCTTCATTTTTAACCAGTGCTTCGCCCTTCTGACCAAATTTTTCCTGCAGAAAAGACTGGTAGGATATCATCTTCTGGTTCAGAGAATCTTCCATCTCTTTTTTGCGATCATTACTGAGCAGAAGACTCTGTTTATCAAGCTGATCTTTAAGATCTTTAATCTCCTTCTGCTTCTTGGAGGCTTCCTGTTCCCATTTAGCAACTTCCTTGTTGAACTTGTCCTGGGCATCTTTGGTTCCCTCATATTCCATAAATATCAGCTCGGAATTGATGTACCCGATTTTTAGCTCGGCCCATGAAGCCGTTGCCGCCATAGTGAGTGCCATTGCACCTGCAATCATTAGTTTGCGCATATAATCCTCCTTTGTTCCAGAACCATCACCCGGAGCGCACCGGTACAATACCTCGGTTCTAAAAACCTCTGTTCATAAGAAAATGAAATTGGAATCCATTAGGTTCTTTATCAAGCACATTTCCCCTGGGATCATCAAGCCCCCAGGCGAAATCAAAGCCCATTATACCAAGCATGGGAACATTTATTCTAAGCCCGAACCCCACACCGGTGCGAAGATCTCCCAGATTGATCGAAGAGAGACCGCTCCAGGTGTTCCCGACATCCGCAAAAGCTCCCAGATAGATCTGCTGATCGAGAACGGGATATCTCAGTTCCAGGGTGGAAGTAAACATGGACAGACCGTTTTCCGGACTGTTGTACCATCCGCCAAACTCGTAATCATCATAACCGCGCAGATCACCATCTCCGTAAACTCCACCAATCCTGAAAAGGTCATACCTCGAGATTTCAACGTCATTACTCCCAAGACCGGTGATCAAGCCGAATTTCGATCTTGAACCCATAACAAATTTCAACGGCAGCGGGAAATAGTGCTCATAACCCAAGGTGCCTTTGAAATACATGAAGTCACCACCGAGCCCGGCAATCTGAGGCGTAATAGTCAGTTTTGAGCCGTTTGTAGGAAAAAGCGGAACATCAAGATCGTATCTTTCAATTTTTAGCGATGCCCTGCTGAGAAGTCCCTGCTCAAGGACAACCAGATTGGCATCCTTTATCGTATCTGCATCAGTATAGGTCTTTTCATAACTTAATTGATAAGATCCATGCAGTGTAAAATGGTCATCGGGCCATTTGAGCTTTGAACGCCCCGCACCGATCACAAAACCGGTACTCTGAGCCGTATCTCTGTCGTTGTACACATTTCTGCTGTAAAAGAGCTCACCTGAAAGCGACAGCGGGATATCAAAGGCCCAGGGCTCAACAAATCCCAGACGCATGTCGCGGTGATCTTTTCCGTATTCAAGATTAATCTTCAGCTCCTGGCCCGCTCCGCGGAAATTCGGTATGGATGTAGAGAATGTGCCCACAAAATCATTCTCTCCACGGTAAGCCGCACCAACCTGCAGCTGACCGATATTGTCTTTTTCTGTAATCTCAAACACCAGATCGATTGTTCCATCATTGTTGGGAATCAGATCAGGCTTGACATCGCTGAAATAGTTCAGTGCATAGATCTTCTGTCTGCTGCGCATCATGAGTGACTGTTTGTACTTTTTGCCGGGCAGAAGGTCGATCTGACGTCTGATCACCTTCTCCATCGTTTTACTGTTGCCCTTTACATCTATCTTACGGACAATCGCCGATTTGCCTTCTGCTATGTCAAAAACAACATCTATGGTGTCACCGCGGAAATTACGCTTATCACTCACATTTACCCACAGGTAACCTTCTTCCCGATATGTGTTTTCCACCATGTATTTCGACATTTCAAAACGGCTTTTATCAAAAGGCTTGCCTTTTTTAAGGGATATCTTTGATGCCAGGGTGTCGGAGTCCATTATCCGGTTGCCCTTGAAGAAGAAATCACCAACATAGTACATCTTACCCTCATCGACAGTAATTTCCACAAAGATATCTTTTCTGGAATCAGAGAGCCACACGCTGTCCTTTACAATTGATGCATCCAGATAGCCCAGATCGTTATAGAACATGATCAGAGTATCAAGATGAGCCTTATACGTATCATCCTTAAACTCTCCGGCACGCCACCACCGGCTCTCTTTTGTCTTGAACTTTCTCTCCAGCCGCGCGGTCTTTACTTCCTTGTTCCCCTTGAACACCACGCTCTTGACCCTTACTTTTACACCTTCATTGATGTTGAACTTTACAATCACATTCCCGGGGATTTTGGTCTCTATCAGTTCCGGTTTTACCTCTGCCAGGTTATATCCCTTGTCGATATAAAGATCAAGGAGCTTCTGTTTGATACCGTGAAGGAAATTATCGGAGACAATCTGCCCCCGTTTGATGGTTACAGCTTCCTCGAAATCCTTTACCTTGATCTTCCTGTTTCCTGAGTATTCCACATTTTCACAGACCGGGAACTCCTGAAGCTTGAGCCGAAGCGAAACGGCTGAATCGTTTTCGGTAATTATGAAAAAATCTACAGCACTGAACAGCCCCAGGCTGTAGAGACGCTTAATGGATTCCTGTATATCGGCGGTGCTGAGATCTTTTCCCTCTCTTATTTCTAGAGAGTTCCTGACCATATTGGGGGAATTTACACTGAGACCCTCAATCACAAGAGAGTCCAGCACCTTGGCTTCTGGCAACACATAACAGAAAAGACCCGCCAACAGAAGCGCCTGATACCTGAATTTCATAATAACCTCTGATTACTCCACGTTAAAAATTCATTAACTTTCTCAACCGAGTTATCGGCAGCATCAGCTGCATATTCAGTCTCGGATCGTGCTCTATCTCCGCTTCACCCTTGCGTATCCCGTAGTTAAAATCCATAGTCAAATACCGGCTTGGCTGAAATTCCAGTCCGATGCTATACTCAGGTTTCAATACTGTGTCGATCGGAATCAATTCCCCCCGGGCTTTTAAAAACAGAAAGTCGCGGAAAAAGTAGCGGCCGACAGTAATGCCGACATTTGCAAGGGCAAGATAATCGTCCTGGCCCAAACGCCCGTCAAACTGACGATTATAAAGCTTATTAAAATAATTCGAAGCAATTGACGATTCAATGTTAATGACATCCAGACCTACAGATTTGGCCAGCCGCCTCTCCCATTTCTGGAGAAGGTACCTGTGGAAATACTGCTCCCCGAAACTTGAAACCATCCCCCCGGCCTTCCCCAGAGTCGTAAAATTGAGGCCGGCCTCTCTGTAAAAGTCACGCTCAGACTCTCCCGGAAGCTCTTCAAATTCCGAGGAGAGGTGAAACGAAACATTAAGCTGCTTGCCCTCTACCAGCCTTCCACGTTCCGAAACGGCACCGTTTACCGGATCATTTACAAGGCAGGTAAGCTTTATCCTGTCAAAACGGCTCGTATCGCTGAAAGCTTCAGCTGATCCCCAGAGAATGGGCATATTGTCATAACTGCGTCCGTCCTTTAACTTCTGAGGAACAAACTCCACCCCTACATCAAAATTTCTATCAAACACCTTTCCGTAATATGCCGCACCCTTGAAAGAGCGAATCAAGCCGTAGAGCCTGAATGTTTTATCAAGATCACGCCCCCTTACCTTCACAACCGAAACGGGATCAAGATAGCCTTCCACAAACCTCATGATCCTTCTTTTTTTGCCCGCCAGATCCCAGAAATACATCACCTTGCGGTTGCCTGCACGAAGATCCATGTCCCATGTCACATAAGGAAAAGGATCAAATTCCCAGGGCATCTCATTTGTGTTAAGAAACGGGAAAGTAAACTCGAGGTCACGAAGAATCCATGTCCCGGTAATGCGCAGCCTGTCAAGAGGACCTGAAATTGTAAACTTCCGAAACGGAGACTTCCCGGCAAACTCTATGTCCCCTATTTCTCCAGGAGCCATAAAACCGGGCAGATGAACATGAATTCCGTTTTTCGGGGTTTCCATCTGCATCACACCAAAATCAAGCGGACCGATCTGAAAAGACTCATACCCCGGGGGAATATCGTGACTGGAGAAAATCTTTACCGGTCTTCTCCTTATGCTCCCCTTTATCATGGTATGCACCCTTGAAAGACTGTCCACATTCATACTGAAGGAGAAGTCTTTAATTTCGTCAAGCACAAAGGGCTTTAGCGTAAGATTGCCCTCTGGAATTGAAACCTTTCCTGAGGTGAAAACCCAGTTTCCGGGAACCCCGTAAAACTCAATACTGGCACTTCCTCTACCCTGTCCGCCTATAGGTGAATCGACATTCTTCTCAATACTGGCCAGAAGATCACCTTGCAGATCAACAGTCGCCCTCAGGGTGTCTGTTTCCGATGCCCCCCTTCCCAGCACCGACCATGGTACGTACCCGGCTGCCGAAAGCTGAAGCCTGTTTCCTTCACTGGCACTTATTCTTTCTACTTTCAGCCCCGATGGAACAACGCTGCCTTTAAAAGTCAGCGAATCGAAACTGAAATCATTTACACGCAGCGATGGCGTGGAGAAATAAACGAGAAGCGGAAATCCTCTGCCCGATGTCCTGACCTGCCCGCTTATATTCGACTCAAGACCAAGATCCCGCGGAATGAATGCACCAAACAATGCCTTCAAATCTATATCATCAAATTCACCTGTAAATGAAACGCTGTCATTGGAATGTCTTATCGTATCGAAAGCCGCAACAATATGCTTATCTTTGCGTATAACAAAAGGAAGGATTGTAAGCCGCCCTGAACAAAGCGATACGATTGCATCAGTCTGCAGCCCGGATAAAGCACCGGAAGAAAGCTCCTTTACATGCAGCTCTGACCTTATTTCCGGATCGGTAACACTGCCTGAAATTTTTGAAGAACCTTTGAGCCGGCCGCTATCAACCTTCAATGACAACCCGGGCATAAACGACAACAGACGGCTTATCTGAATATCATACCCCACACGGGCCTCGCAGGTAAACGGATCTGAACCTAAAGAAACTTTTCCATTGCCGCGTATTCCATTTAAAGCTGAAAGCGAATCAACCATTACAGAGTCCTCATACAATTTACCACTACAGTAAAACGGCACCGGAACACCGTTAAACGTCAGCTTCTTTCCGCTCAGGTTCCACATTAACGGTGACTCCCCGACTTTTCCCATACTCCCTGCAACCGCCCCGTCGAGACTTGAGTCCCTGAGCACTGCTTCCAGATTGACCCTGAATGTATCAACCCATCCTTCAGCATTGATATCAACCCGGATGGAATCGGGAAGAGTGTACATAGCATGTTTTCGCTCGAGCAGCCGATTTATTTGATCATACCCCAACTTTGCTGAAATCTTAGCACGGGGTAACTTCCCGAACGGATCGTTTATCACCCCCGAAAAGTCCATTCCTCTGTCATTACCGGAATCCGGTGCAGAGATAACAATCTGATTGTTTTTATGTTTTACATTGCATTCAAGATCCCCGATAGCAATATTATTGTAAGTAATACCATCACCGGAAACATTGAACTGCATTCGGGTAATTTCTTTTGCCCCGCAGAGTACCCCCGAGGCCCTGAGTCTGCCGCTGAAGCCCGGCAGTGATGGAATAGAATCAACAACAGCCCTGATTTTTGCATCATAAGCCGCATACTCTCTGCCCGGTTCAATTTTTCCCTCTGCAAAAATCACAGTGCCCGGACTGAGAATAACTGCAGAATCAACCCTGACCCCCATGGAATCAAGCCGCATATCCGCATTGACACTGACTATCGGATAACCCCAGACACTCAATCCGCCCCCTGAAACATTTACCTTTAAACCGTTGGCGAATTTTGTACCAGAAAACTTCCCCTCACACCATCCCTCACCAGTCAATTTACCTTTCATCTCCGGCATCAGAATCGCCGAAAGAGAATCCCCGTTTATTCCGGTACAGCTGTATTCAAAGTAAGACGAGGGCCCCCTTGAAAGATCCCAGTGTCCCCTTAAATCCAGTTTCATCCTCTTATATTGACAAGAAAGCGTATCAACCATCCACTTTCGCCCTGCCATAGACATCTTCATCTGAACAGAGTGCAGCAGATGGTTTTTTTCTGTAAATCTGCAGGTCCCGTTTTCAACTCTGATCCAGCCGTCTGTCTCAAGCTCAGAAAGCGAAATTTTACTTGGAAATACAAACTCCACAGTACCGCTCAAAGCCCCCTGAGTGATACAAAAATCCGGAAAAGAAACAGGCTTATTGATAGCCGCCCCATTAAGACGCACCGAGAGGCGGTTCTTCTCTCCTCTCCAGGAAATACTTCCCTGAAGCGCAAGGTTATTCTTTACAGAGCCAAGTTTACCGCTTAAATTTATCGCCGTTTCTGTCCCGCTACCAGCCAGCATCGTACCGCTCAGTTGCTCACCCAGAACGACTGTATCACCACCTTCCTGATAAAGCCGTATCACCCCTTTTTTCACTATCAGATGCTTTACCGGAAGCTCATCGGGAACAATTACCGCTACATCCTCCGGATTTATGCCATCAGGAAATGAAAGCATCTCCTGCCCGGAAGAAGAATCAGGGTCAGAGGAAGAGGGAAAAAAAGAGATATCAATGAGGGGGCCATTAAGAATAATTTTGTTGATCGAGCGGCTTAAATCACCTCTGAATTTAACAAGGCGGTAAATCGAGAGACCGACTTTAATATCCCGAATCTTTATTGACGCCGAATGTCCGGGCAGCAGGAACACTACATTTTTAAGATGTGCGGTGAAGATCCCAAGGCGCACTTTCTGAACATCAAAAGATCCCTTTATAAAAGGAGAGATGCCCTGAATCAGGAGTTTCTCAAGATTCCTGTGATTTTCCAGGTATTTTGAGACCTGATTCAGGGCAGCAAAGAAAGCAAAAACACACAGCCCTAGTGCAATTACCCACTTACGGGGTCGCATTCTCTTCGTCGACTTTCGAGAAAACTATGATCCCGTCCTGAAGGTCAAGACGTATCGTGTCACCATCGTGGAACTTGTCATTCAGGAACTCTTCAGCCAGCCTGTCTTCAACGAGGCGCTGAATTGCCCTGCGAAGAGGCCTGGCTCCGAGAATCGGATCAAAGCCCTGATCCACAACATAAGTCTTAACCTCCTGAGAAACGGTAAGCTTTATGTTTCTATCGACAAGACGACTCTGCACATCCCTGAGCTGAATGTCGACTATTTTTGAAATTTCATTTTTAGTAAGCGGATAGAACACAATTGTTTCATCAACCCTGTTCAGGAACTCAGGATTAAAGAGCCTCTTGAGCTCATCGAGCACCTTTGATTTTATAGCCTCATAGTCAGAATCTGTTGTGGTCTTGCCAAATCCGACAGTTCCTGACTTCTTGACATCGCGGGTACCGGCATTGGATGTCATGATAATAATTGTATTCCTGAAATTGACATGACGGCCGTAGGAGTCGGTAAGAATACCGTCATCGAGTATCTGCAGAAGAATATTAAACACATCGGGATGAGCCTTCTCGATTTCGTCAAGAAGAATCACCGAATATGGCTTTTTGCGGATTTTCTCTGTAAGCTGACCGCCCTCCTCATACCCGACATATCCCGGAGGCGCGCCAACCAGACGGGAAACGGCGAATTTCTCCATATACTCTGACATATCTATCCTCACCAGCGCATCTTCGGTGTCAAAAAGAGACTGCGCAAGAGTTTTTGCCAGCTCGGTTTTACCTACACCGGTGGGCCCCAGGAAAATAAAAGACGCGATCGGACGCTTTACATTGTGAAGTCCGGCACGCGACCTGCGGATACTGCGGGCAATAGCCTCAAGAGCCGGATCCTGACCGATAACACGCTTGCGCAACTCATCTTCAAGATGAAGAATTTTCTTTGATTCTTCTTCAGCAAGTCTTGACAAAGGAATTCCGGTCATTGTGGAGACCACCTCAGCGATCGTGGATTCATCGACCAGAAGCCGCTCTTCAGCCTTGGACTTGCGCCACAATGCTTTTTTCTCCAGCAGCGTTCCCTTGAGCTTTTCCTGTTTGTCACGGAGCTTGGCGGCACGCTCAAACTCCTGCTGCTCCACTGCCTGCTCTTTTTCCTTCACTACATCACCGATCTCTTTTTCCATATCACGGATCTCGGTGGGGATTTCCATGCTCGAGAGCCGCTTGCGCGCTCCGGCCTCATCGATGACATCGATTGCCTTGTCCGGAAGGAAACGATCGGATATGTAGCGTTCCGAAAGTTTTACAGCAGAGTCGATCGCTTTTTCAGTATAGGTAACCTTATGGTGATCTTCGTAGCGGTGGCGCAAACCGGAAAGAATCTGAATGGTTTCAGAGACATTTGGCGGATCGACCATAATGGTCTGAAAACGCCTGGCAAGCGCTCCGTCTTTTTCGATATATTTTCGGTATTCATCTAAAGTGGTCGCGCCTATGCACTGTATTTCACCCCTGGAAAGAGCGGGTTTGAAAATATTCGATGCATCAAGGCTCCCCTCTGATCCACCGGCCCCTACAATAGTATGAAGCTCGTCTATAAAAATGATAATATTCTCATTTTTCTGAAGTTCAACCATCAGTGCCTTCAGACGTTCCTCAAACTGCCCCCTGTATTTTGTTCCCGCAACCATTGACGCCATATCAAGGTTTATGACCCTCTTATTCTCAAGCACCTGCGGGATATTCTTTTCGACAATTTTTTGAGCGAGACCCTCAACTATGGCGGTTTTCCCTATACCGGGTTCACCGATTAAAACAGGGTTGTTCTTTTTCCGGCGGCTCAGGATTTGAACAACACGCTCAATCTCTTTTTCCCGACCGATCACCGGGTCCAACTTTCCCTCTCTGGCCAGCGAAATCAGATCCCGCCCGAAATGATCCAGAAAAGGAGTTTTACTCTTCTCTTTTGATGCTCCGACAGTTTCACCACCCCGAAGTACTCTGTTTATCTCCTCTTTGACCCGCTCATACTCAAGCCCCGCCGCAGCAAGCGCGTTGGCAGCGGCGGATTCTGTGTCTTTCATCAGAGCAAGCAGAAGATGCTCGGTTCCGATATATTTGTGAGACATCGAACGCGCCTCATTTGCAGCAATCTCAAGCACCTTTTTGGCCCTGGGGGTAAAGGGAAGCATCTGCCCGATTGTCATCATGCCCCCGGTAGAGGTGATTGTTTTCTCGATGCTTGATGTAAGCTCATCAAGATCTACTCCCATACTGCGCATCACAGCAACCGCAACACCGTCGCCCTCTTTAATCAGGCCCAGAAGAAGGTGCTCGGTTCCCACATAATCATTTCCAAGCCTCACCGATTCCTCGCGGGCAATCTGCATCACTTTTTTAACTCGATCTGTAAACATTCCGTTCATCATCTAGTATTCCTTCTCTTTTCAAAGCGAACCGATTTAAGAGTCCAGATTGCTTCCAGAGCGAGGAGAACTTCTTTTTCTCCTTCTCTTTGTTAGCAATTCTCTGACCAAATCAGCTCTAATTCTTGTCATTTCCCTCTCATCCATGCCTTTTTCATAAAAGACCTGAAGATGAGCAGGCATAGATATCAATGTAATACGGTTAAGTTCTTCTATTGTTATCTGGTCAAACAGTCCTGTAACCACCCCTAACCTCAGCGATGATGTCAGGTTAAGACATTCAGGGAGGCTGAGAGCTTTTGCATGAAGCAAAATTCCATAAGCCCGATGAATTTTGTCACTCAGCTCAAGATCTGCATCCCTGATGATCCTCTCTCTTGCAGAGCGTTCATGATCTATAATCTCGCGGATAATTTTCTGAGTGTTGCCCAGAAAATCATTCTCGTGAGCACCCATCGTGGCCTGATTTGACAACTGAAAAAAGTTCCCCACCACCTCGGAATGCTCCCCGAAAAAACCCCTTGTGGATATCCCCATCTGGCTTGCCCCCTGAAGCACCGCGTCAATTGCCTTTGTCAGGACAAGTCCCGGCAGATGCATAAGGAAAGAAACCCTGAGCCCTGTACCGGAATTGGTGGGACAACTGGTAAGAAAGCCCCGGCGGCTGTCATATGCATACGTCAGTTTACTTCCAAGCAGATCATCGATAAGACTGACAACACTCCAGAGCTCAGCTGGTCTGAAACCGGAATCCAGACACTGGATCCTTAAATGATCCTCTTCATTGATCATTACATTGACACGGCGGGAGCTGTCAAAAAGAACTCCCCTGTCCCCCTCAATTGTCAGCATGTCAGGACTGGCAACCCTCTCTTCTACAAGAAACATCTGAGCAAGAGACTTCAAGTCAGAAAAGTTTGCAAGATCAAATGAACGGAAGCGGTTCTCGTTTTCGATTACAGCAGCTATCTCTTTAAATGCCTGTTTACGTTCGTTTGCAGAGGCATGATAGGGAAACCGGCGCTTGGCAAGGTTGCGGGCCAGGCGAACCCTTGTTGATGTGACTACATCTTTGTCCGGACCGTTATCATCAAACCAGGCCGGAAGTTTTCCTTTGTTCTTTGCAGTAGGGATCAGTGACTCTGCGTTCATACTTATTCAACCCCCGCCTGCTTTATATTGTGAATCTCATCCCTGAGAAGTGCCGCCTGCTCAAACTCCTCATTTTTTATGGCCGCAGCAAGTTCATGACGAAGCCTTTTTATATCTCCGCTTGCCTTTACCTTCTCCGGGCCCTTTACACCATACTTTTTACCCTTATGAACCGCAGACCCATGAACCTGAATCAGTAACTCGTCAATCTCCGACTCAAAAGCATGGTAACACTCAGCACACCCCAACCATCCCTTTGTGCGGAAATCGGAATATTTCATTCCACAGCGGCTGCAGACTTTATCCGGCTCCGATACTCCTTCGACCTGAAGTGCCTCGGAAGCCTCACCCACAGAGATATTTATCCCCTTTTTACTGGCACATTCCTGACATAAATGATAAATCTGGGTCTGGTTCTGCATTATCTGAGTAAGATGTATAGTGGCAGGGTTTACCCCGCATTCATCACACATTTTCATATTATTACCTCAATATTTATATCTGTTTCAGGTATCAGGCACACCGGAACCCAGCCGATTCCACACAGACCAATACGGCAGGTTCCGCCACAGAAAGCCAGCGAGACTGAACATAGATCTATATAATATAATTTTTCGGGAGAAGGTCTGTGGTGGTTTCCAACATAAGGTCCTGAAATATGACAGGGATGTGTGGATAAATTGAAAATAACCTTTAACAAACCACCACACCGGATAACATTCAAACCTTATGGTTAATTCCAACTCTTACATTCACAATTGAAGGCTGCAATTCTCAATCTTCACCGGAAAGGTGGTATATTTTCCAGGAAACAATTTTTTCGTTGCGGAAGCTATCGATTTCTTATACATATCTTTGCCTTTTAATAATTATTATCTACGTTCAACAGCACGGCCGTTGTTTGCCAGTCTCCAGCGCGTCTCTTAACTCAATCCGAATCGTTCCGCCTTCAGTGCGGATATCGCAGATTTCAACAATAACAAATACAGCTCTCTTTTAACCGGGTTTGAACTCATCAATTTCGAATTTGTACTAATTTTTTCTAAACCCATTTAAATCATTATCGTCTTTAAACAATATAACCGGGAATAATTTGCCTTCACAATTTAAAAAGAGTGACTGAGACCGCGATGATGTTTCGAATATCATTTCTATTTCGGACAGTATTATGCTGCGCACTGGTTTATCTCAGTTTTACCGATGTCTACGGCGCATTTCTGAGTGCAAAAGGTTCCAGACTTTATAATGATAGCGGCGAGGAGGTCCGGTTAACCGGTGTTAACTGGTTTGGATTTGAAACGACCAATATGTTTCCCCATGGGCTCTGGGCACGTGACTATCACGGCGTTTTACTGCAGATACGGGAAATGGGCTTCAACTGTATCCGCATACCTTTCTGCAATGAGATGCTGCGCGATGATGCCAAACCGGACAAGCCCAATTTTTTTGGAGAAGATCCCTACTATTTACGTGATAAATTCGACCTGAACAAGGAACTCGCCGGGCTTTCGCCTCTTGAGATGCTCGATTCCATTATTGCTTATGCCAACCTTTTAGGACTGGTGGTGATTCTGGACAACCATTCACGCGAACATGACGGGTATATGAATGAAAAGCTCTGGTATACGCCCAAAATAACTGAAGAGACCTGGATCAGTGACTGGGTAATGCTTGCTAAACGTTACAAAAACAATCGCGCTGTTGTCGGGTTTGATCTTAATAATGAACCGCATGGGAAAATGGTCGACGGCGGCTCAACCTGGGCAGCGGGAAACAGTTCGAGCGACTGGAATGTTGCAGCAGAAAAATGCGGTAACGCAATTCTGGCAGAAAACCCTGATGTGCTGATTATCGTTGAGGGTGTTGAACAATATGAAAATACGGTTTATTGGTGGGGTGGAAATTTGCGCGGAGTGAAAAAAAGCCCCCATAAACCTCACCCATCCGGAAAAATTAGTTTATTCACCCCACGAGTATGGCCCTGAAGTCTTCCAGCAGCCATGGTTTTTTGAGGATTCTTTTCCGGAAAATATGGAAAAAATCTGGGATGAAGCATTCGGGTTTATTGCAAAAAATAATATAGCGCCCCTGTTTATTGGAGAATTTGGCATATCGAACCTTGACAATTATGATGGAAAAGCCGGCACATGGTTTAAAACATTCATCAAATATATGGCTAAGCACCTCATCTCCTGGACATTCTGGGCACTCAATCCAAACAGCGGAGATACCGGCGGCATACTGTCAACAGACTGGATTACACCAGTCCAGTGGAAGATAGATAATATAAAAGAGCTTTTTGCCCCGCTGATCAATGAGCCGGTGGCAATCAGGAACAAAAATATGAACACTAAAGGTGTGCACATGAAACCGAAAATCATTAACGGCCTCTTAAGTGTCCATCCTGTCACCAACGCCCCGGGTTCTCTCTATCTTTACAGAAGCAACGGGGCTTTAGTCCGGAAAGCAGCCGGCGTATCCATGCAGCTTGATGGAGTTTGTTCCGGTGTATATACCGCAGTCTGGAAAGATAACAGGAACCACTCTTTTTCATCACCGGTTGTAATTGAACGAAAGTAACCTTTTTTTGACTTGCAGATTGCGCAGGTTTTACGACATTATCCCCTTATCCACCTTTCGGTGACAGACTCTTTGTTTTTACAATTGACCACCTTCAAAATTCCGGAATGCTATTTATTATTTCCAGACCCGGTACTCCCAATCTATTATATTAAAAGCACTCTCCTTAGTATTTTTCAATTTTCCATTCTCATTAACGTATGATAATAATGTCCTTAACCAGGGACAAAACAGTATGCCTTTTGAGTTTCTCTGTTACACCGGCAGTCCTAATGACGCGGTAGCCGGGTACCCGATTCCCCTTATTCAGGGCTCCTGCATCATAGATGGGCATATGCATATTAACAGCGGGGCCTGCGCTCCGCTGCCCCTGCTGTATGTGAAAAAATGGATCGGCCTGGGCCAGACGCCTCTTTTAAAAAGAAGGGACGTCCTGGAAACAGTCCTGAAAACCATTGGGTTTGGAAATGGTGTAGATACACAGAGACTGACAACTGTCCAGATCGGAGAGAAAATAGCGGAGATTAACAAGCGTGTTTACCGTGGTCTTATTAACAGCTTCGATTTTTGCGATCTGGATTTGACACAGGAACATCTTGAAAATAAAGATCTTCAGGTTATCTCTCCGATGATAGTTGCTCCGATGGATATGGAGTACGCTCATATTGCAGGGTACGGCGGCATCACAATTTACCATGGAGAAAAAGAAGAGCTCTTTTTCTACAGAAGATCATCAGGAAAATATATTGCCCAATGTGAAAAATATGATGATAAAAGGGTCAGTCTCGCCCATGAATACGATAAACAAAAGGGCCTGAAATTACACAAGTGGCAAATACAATGTGAACAGACAATAAATGCTGCAGCAAAATATCCGCTACAATTATTCCCCCTGTACTTCTATGACCCACGTCGGTGGAGATTCCCTTCCGGAAAAACGATGCCGGAGTCAATGGAATTCGGTGCCTGGGATGAGCCTTTCAAGTCGGTGGCTTCAGCGCAGAGACCGGGAGTGTTCATCGGCTTTAAAATGTATCCCCCTCTTGGTCACAAACCTTTTGATGAGCTCTGTGAATATCTGCCCGATTTCTATGACCGGTGCGAAACCGAGCACATTCCGATTCTAACCCACTGCTCGCCGGGAGGATTGTTCACCCATGAAGCATCCTGGTACAGCGAATTTGATTCATACAACGAAGGGATGCGTTTTAAGGGTCGTGTAAACCAGAGCAGAAGACTTTCTGCCCTGCTTTTTCCAAAAGGAAGGCATGTCCCACCTGTTAAGCCCGTAACAGAAACTTATGTCGGGTTTGATAAAATGATTGAAAAATACAGAGAATATCTTTCGGATCAGGAGTTTAATTCCCGGATGGATTACTTTTTCAAAAACTATGTGCATCCTGAGGAGTGGCGCAAAGTGCTGAAATATTTTCCAGACCTGCGATTGTGCCTGGCGCACTTTGGCGGTGATGAGTGGCGAAGGGGGAGAATCGAGGAATGGCAAACAGACGGGGTTCAGAGCGAATGGATAAAAAGCATAATTGATTTGACAAAGGAATACGCCAATGTTTATACAGATATATCCTGCTTTAATCTGGATGATACCCTTGAGCATGGTGACGGGACAGTGCAGGATTCATTAAGAGTAGTATTAGAGCAGCTTGATGACAAAAGGTATTACCATCTGCGTCATAAGATTATATTCGGCACAGACTGGTATCTGACGATGCTTAACGTAACTAAAGGTGGCGATTACGGTAATTACTGCCAAAAGGCAAAAAGGTTTCTGGACAGTATTGACAGAACCCTGTGGATAAGATTTACTTTAGTGAATCCGTGGGAGTTTTACGGATTTGGAGATAAAAGAAAGCTTAATAATATCCGTAAAGGATTAGAAAATGAAGCGGCAAAAGAAGATAGATTAAAACACTATTATAACAAATTCCTATCTATTGGTAATGAAATATCTGAGTTGAAGGAATACTTGCAGAATTTTGAAAAATTCAACTATCAACTGAAAAGCTAACAAATATGCCAATTTTAAAAACGATTTTCCTGCTGATATCACTATCATTTCTAAACATATCCTGTATCTATATCCCCGGCTGCAACCTTTCCAGGGAGAAACCAGACATGTCTGATTACCTGATCTTGAGACACAACGGCAAAAAGGCATTCATGCCCCGAGTATTGGCTCCTGAATGGCCTGTAGAGAAGATCTTTTCGGTTCCGGTAAAGAACGCAGTGGGAACCATCGATATGAACAATGCCATAACAGTCATGCGTTTTACAACTGAAGGAATAGAGTATGACATAGTGGCAAAAAATTTTCTGGGTGAGGTAAATGGAGCCTATATGTATGGGTTCTGCAACATCTATTCTGAAGAGGAAATTGCCTATACTCAAACAAGGTGGATTGTCATTGCTAATATTAAGACCGGGAAAGTAAGATCAACCGTGATTACCTATAGCCTTGATGATTTCATAACCGGTTTAAGACCACTATCTAAAAATGGAGAACAAAACCGGTTTGTGTTCTTAAGAGAAGGTCCATTTTATGGTAAAGGCAGTAAAGATTTTCTTCATATCGGCAGGATTGTAAATAAGGATTCAATACTTGATGAAGGTTCGATAAAAGCCGGCATAAGTCCGATTGGTTACAATATCCCCTGGCAGGTCCATGATGACCTGATTTTTACTTACGATATAGAATCCAGCAAACTCTCTTGTCACGATTCCAATCTCAAACCAGCCGCACATCCTTTTTCGGAGATTTTCAACAGCAACAGCAAGAACTGGCGTAAGGTAAAGGAGTTCATAATCCACCCGACTCTGCCTTTTGGAATAGTGGTAGAGGTTGGTAAAAATGTAGACTATGACAAGCTACACAGTTTACCAGATGATATATATGAGAAAGCACGGGAGCCTATAATAGCAGAAAGAGACAGACATGTGATTTATCTCCTCCGCTGGGACACTCCGGATCCCGAAAAGCAGATAACCCCGATTCTCACCGACTCTCTTTCCCTTATTCCTCCTGTTTCCTGTGAATTTTATTCCGGTTTTCAGTTTTCCCCTGACGGCACCTGGATGGTGTTTAAGGATGAGACAAATGACAGCAAGAAACCGGTATTTGTGGCGATTCCGGTCAAAAAAGACGCGCCTTTATATTTCGGGGAGCCGCTTTATCTTGGCCGCCTTTTCATTGAAGATGCGATTCCATCAATGAGCGCCTGGACAAGTGATCCGCTGGGGTTTGTGGTGTCATCCGGAGAGCATGGTTTGTGGAAATGGGATTTAGGGAATGTAAATCTTGCGAGAGTCGTTGATACCGCCGAGGTAATTATTCCTGTTGAATGATATCAGTGTTCGATAAACAATGCACAGGTTTTCATTTCGGGGTTGGGGTCGGAATCGGAATTAAAAAGCACATTTTTTGACACCCGGTTACTAATCAATCGAATATGCAAGATTACCGCTTACCATTTTTTATAATCCGTTTTCGAACAGAATCGAGTGATTCACGAGATTCATTCTCTCTTTCACGGGAAACCGTGTAATCGTAGAAGTCTTCCCAGAGATCACCATTTTTTTTGAGATCAATCAAAACGGCTGTTTTCTCGCCTTTTTCATCAGTAACATATTGAACACCACGCATAAGCAACTCCCTTTTAAGGTAATTCTCTCATTAAAAGATACAATAACTACGCCATTAAGTCTCTGGATATGATACCGGACTTATGCACCCGGATCCGGGCGAAACGCCCCCGATAACTACTATCGAAAAATGTGACATCAGGCAGGCATTCACACCTTATGATGTGAGAGTTTTCTGATGCTCTGCCCCGTCCACAACCCTTCCGTCATCCAGCGTTATCACCCGGTTCATATCTGCGGTCAATTGATGATTATGAGTGGCAATGAGGAATGTCTGATTCAACTCCCGGTTGGCCCTCTTGAAAAGCTCAATAAGCAGTTCTCCGTTAGCCCTGTCAAGATTGCCGGTCGGCTCATCGGCAAGCACCAGCCACGGATCGTTAAGAAGAGCCCTGGCAAGGGCCACTCTCTGCCGCTCTCCTCCTGAGAGTTCTGTGGGAAAATGGTTTTTGCGTCCGGAAAGACCGAAAACCTCAAGAAGGCTGTTTGCTTTCTTTATGCATTCGCTTCTGGGCTTTTTCAGAATAAGACCCGGAACAATCACATTCTCCAGGGCTGTGAAATCGGGTAGCAGATGATGAAACTGGAAAACAAAACCGATATGATGATTCCTGAATTCGGCAAGTTCCGCAGAGCTCATCTTCCCCGGGTTTTTCCCGCACACTCTGACCTCTCCGGAATCATAATTGTCAAGTCCACCAAGAATCTGCAGCAGAGTTGTCTTCCCTGCCCCGGAAATTCCCAGAAGCCCCACTATCTGGCCCCTCTCTATTTCAAACGACACATCCCTGAGCACATCAAAAGTACCTGCGTCGTCGGTATAAACTTTCCGGAGATTCTTTACATCTACAATAAGTTCGGGCATACGGTTCCTTAGTCGCAAGTCACAAGTTACAAGTCACAAGTTACAAGTCACAAGTTACAAGTCACAAGTTACAAGTCACAAGTTACAAGTTACAAGTCACAAGT
>JAAYYB010000191.1 GCA_012515615.1 Fibrobacter sp. | reverse complement strand
CTTTTCTCATGCCCTTTCTCATGCCCTCAGTTGTAGCCTTCTCCAGCCTCTCTTTAATGAGATCCCCAAAAACGTCCTCAATAATATTGGACATTGGATTTTTCTCCTTTTTTAAGATCCGATTTATGCGACCCAGAAGCTTTTTGAGCAATTTTTTTGGTGCCGTTCCCGCCAGATAGGTTATTAACGATAAAAGGTATTCATAGGCCCCGACATCTTTATCCAGCTCCCTAAATATTACGAGTATATCCCTGATTTTCTCCAAAAGATCCGGGCTGTGAATGTATTTGAGTGTAAGAAAGAGAATCCGCAGATAGGGGTTTCCCTTTATCTGGTCATCATCCATCGCCTGAAGATCGATAAAGATAAATCGGAGATCTGGAAAAAATGGCTGGTACTTCTGGTATGGGACAAAACGGCAGACCGGCCCCTTACACGGGATTAAACTCTTTTTGCCATGGCAGATTACCATGGTAAAAATAACTGGAATGCTTTTACCGGCATGTTGCCTCTCGTGGTACTGGAACACCATGGCGATATTTTTCTGCAACTGCACCCCAGCCATGGGATCAGGGTAGCTTTTATGCTCAAAAAGGAGGTACACGTGCTCAGGTTTGCCGGGAGCTGAAGCCGCGTACACGGCATCGGAGAAAAGCTCCTGAAGCTCGTAGAAAAAGAAATATGAGAGATATCCACTTCAGGGAATCGGAACAATTTGCGTGTTTTTATCGCAAGGTAAAAACCTTTCGCTGATATACGTCCTTCGGGCTAGGGATGATAGGCCGGGTTTGGAAAGAAGCCCTCCCTGACGGTCAGGCCTCGGAATAGGAAACACAAGGTAAGCGCGATCAGAGCGTTTTTTCCTAAAGGCTATAATAAATTTTAATCTACCACCAGTTCGCCTCTGCAGCCGCAATGGCGTTTGCAAATGTGATAACCATACCTGCCTTCCCAACCGGTGGACAACAAGGGGTGATAGCGGAAGCCCGGGTTTCCTAACCCGGGCTGGAGCGCAAGAGGGGACACCCTCTTCCAAAAAATCCTTATTCTTGTTTATTGCTTATATTGGGGACACCCTCTTCCAGAAAATCCTTATTCTTGTTTATTGCTTATATTGGGGACACACTCTTACAGAAAATCCTTATTCTTATTGCATATTAGTAAACCGCAATTTGCAATTCACAATTCACCAAAATTAAAAAGAACAAATAAATATTACTTCAGGCTCAGCTTCAGCATAAAATCATTGGGACTTGTGGCATTCTTGACCGCCTCTTCCTTACTAATCAGACCCAACTGCAGCAGCTCCATCAGCGACTGGTCAAAAGTCTGCATCCCGTAGTGTTCTTTTCCCTTTGAAATGTTCTCTGTAATTTCGCCGGTTTTCTGGGGATCAAAAATGTACCCTCTGATAGCAGCATTTACAACCATGATTTCCGCTGCCAGCGCAAGACCGCTCCCATCGGCGCGCTGAAGAAGGCGCTGGGATATTACGGCACGCAGGTTTGATGCAAGCTGGATACGGACCTGTTTCTGCTGATGCGGCGGAAAGGCATCGATAAAACGCCCGACAGTCTCTTTTGCATCGGTGGTATGGAGAGTTGACAACACAAGATGCCCGGTTTCAGCGGCCCGGAGAGCAATTTCCATGGTCTCGATGTCTCGCAGTTCTCCTACCAGAATGATATCAGGGTCCTGGCGCAGGGCTGCCCTGAACGCGGCGGCGAAATTGCTTGTGTCAATTCCGATTTCACGCTGGTTTATTGAAGATTTACGGTCCTGATGAAGAAATTCGATCGGATCTTCTATGGTGATAATATGTCTTTTCACGTTTGTATTAATATGGTTGACCATCGCTGCCAGGGTGGATGATTTACCGCTTCCGGTCATCCCTGTCACCAGAACAAGCCCGCGGGGTTCCATCGCTATCTTCTTTACAACTTCCGGCACCCGCAGCTCATCAAGCGTGGGAACAGCGAATGGAATGATACGCATCACTATAGAGATCGATCCGCGCTGCCGAAACACACTCACCCTGAAACGGTTGAAACCGGGGATGGAATATGAGGTGTCTATCTCCTGAGATTCAAGGAAACGTTCCCAGAGAGTGCTTCCAAGCAGGTGAATTGCTATTTCCTCGGTGTCTCCGGGTGTCAGGGGCTCGCCTTCTACCGGGTCAAGAACACCATGCACACGACGCAGAGGCGGCCTGCTTACCTTGAAATGAATATCCGATGTGCCCTCAACGATCAGCGATTTGAAATATTGGTCGATGTTTTTCATGTATACTATTTTTATTTCCTGAAAATTTTAACTGCAAATATCACCTGTATGGAAATTACTATTTGCGATTGTGGCTGATTTGGTTTTTCGTTTTTCCGGAAAAGGGTTTTCCTCTTGCGCTTTTTGTCTATCTGTTAACTGTTTTCTGTCAACTGTCATCTGGAAGAGGGCGTTCCCTCTTGCGCTACAGCCTGTCGAAGACGCCAGTCTTCCGGGTGAGGTAGAAACGGCCATTACTGGCCGTCCCCCTCTCAGAACCGTACGTGCCCTATTAAGGCATACGGCTCCCGATAATGCATTT
>JAAYYB010000190.1 GCA_012515615.1 Fibrobacter sp. | reverse complement strand
CTTTTGTTGCCTTGGACAAAAGGAATATAATAGAAACAGTACGATAGTACTGGACTCCTTACCTTTAAAGAACGAAGTGACAAAAGGCAATAAATTACAATAGAAACAGTACGATAGTACTGGACTCCTTACCTTTAAAGAACGGAGTGACAAAAGTAGGTCGCCGAAGGCATCATGTCTAATCTTTTTAAATTGATAGAACTATACTCTTTAACAATTGATAATAGCTTAGAATGTTACGAAAAAACACCCAAAAATGTCTGAAGAGCCCTTTTTGATTACGACTCGATATATTGGATTATTCATAAGAACATAAAAGTTTAATAGTCAACAAATGAATTCCATGTCCAGTCGCTTTTTGATGATTTTGTTAACTCGTACCACTAGAGAAGAATCGTTGTATACCCGAAAGCGTACATCTATTTTAATGGAATATGCCTCAAAACAAAACTGATACAAACATTGACATCGAAATTCGCAACCTGAAAAGAGAAGATCTCGACCAGTTGCTCTCTCTTTACACATATCTGCATCCCGAAGACGATCCTTTACCGGGCAGGGAGCAGGTTGAGCGAATCTGGGATAAAATCGTCAGTGATGAATCACAGATTAATAAGGGTGCTTTCGTAAATGGAAAACTGATATCTGCATGTAACGCTGCTGTCGTGCTTAATCTGACCCGTGGTACCCGTCCCTATGCGGTAATTGAAAATGTGATTACACACCCGCATTTCAGGCGGAAGGGAATCGGTTCACAGGTAATGAAGACAGTTTTAGATACATGCCGGGAAACGGGCTGTTATAAAGTGATGCTGATGTCAAGTAATGCCCGGTCTGAGATACATGGGTTTTACGAGTCTCTGGGTTTTGACAGGAACTCGAAGCAGGCTTTTGTGATTAAGTACGACTGACATTCACAATCTCACTTGAAATGGAATTGCCATTATGAGTTCAGAAAAAGAAGAAGAAAGACCACGTTCATCAGTTCTTCGCCGTTTTTTCCTGATGCTTTCAATCGGGCTGGTGTGTCTTCTGTTTTCTATTCAAGCCTTATTCAGATCGATGCTCTGTTTATGTCCTTCACAGATTTTAACTATGGCAGGTTTGCTCTTTTTAGGAGCAGGTCTGATAATATATAGCATTTACATGCTTGTTGAGGATGCGCGATTAAGGAAAATCAATCTTGAAATAGAAAAGGAAAGTTAAACTGAAAGCTGCTGATATCCACAAAGTGAAACAGTAGAAAATTTATTGAAAACTTTAAATGGAAAGGATAAAAAATGGGTGAGGACAAAACATATCAAAACCTGATGGCTGCATTTGCCGGAGAATCACAGGCAAACAGAAAGTATACTGCTTATGCAAAGAAGGCTGAAAAAGAGGGAAAATTGAATGCGGCAAAGCTTTTTAGAGCTGCTGCTGATGCTGAGACTATTCATGCGTTGAAACATTTCGAGGTGGCGGGCAAAATCGGTTCAACCGCAGATAATCTCAAGGACGGGGTAACAGGGGAAACCTACGAATATAAAGAGATGTATCCGGACTTTGTGAAGGAGGCCGAAGCAGAAGGAAACAAGGCCGCTCTTATGTCATTTAATTTTGCGATGAAAGCCGAAGAGGTCCATGCCGGGCTTTATCAGGATGCATTAAAGAACATTGATAAGACAGAAGAGGTTTTCTATTATCTGTGCCCTGTCTGCGGAAATATCGAGAAAATGCAGCCTGAAAAGTGCAGTATCTGCGGTGTTCCAGGTGCCAAGTTTGTCAAATACTGATTTTCCGGCTACCTGAACGGGTATAAATCCAAACAGGCTCAGGAGAAATCCTGACTGTTTGGTGATTAGTTTTATTTGGAAATCCCGGGCTTCACAATCCTATCTGCTCCCGCCGTAAACAGCGTAGTTGTAATATTTCCACACTACATCAACATTTTGAAATCCAATTTCATTCAGCCATTTTAAATGTTTCATCAGTGAAGCAGGCCTGTCTTCCTCTTTATACTTTACGATCCATTTACTCTCAATCTCATCGGGGGAAACACTCCTGTTCATGAATTCCTTCCATTTCCGCATGTATAGATTCTGCAGATGTTCACCTGACCCCAGAACTACATCGGCATTATAAAACACTCCATTGTCACTTAACGCATTATAGATCTTCCGGTAAAAAGATCTCTTGCTTTCATCTTCTGCCAGATGGTGAAGTGCCAGTGATGAGATTATCAGATCGTATTTTCTGTCAAATTCGAAAGTATAGAAATCCCCAACCCTGTAATCGGGTCCTTCACCCAGTTTTGCCTGAGCCATTTTTATCATGTTCTCAGCAATGTCCAGGCAGGTAATCCGGGAATTGGGAAACCTCTCCCTGATTTTACAGGCGACAGTTCCTGTTCCGCAGCCTAAATCGATCACTTCAATATGGTCATCTTTACTGAAAGGAACAGAAAGCACCAGAGATTCAATCATCTGATCGTAAAAAGGAATCAGCTTGAGAATGATCTGATCGAATTCCTTTGCTTCTTCTTCGAAATGGTTTTTGACTTTGTTGAAGGGGTCCATTTTTTGATTTTATCCTTCTAAACGGGAAATTTGCTTTTAAAGAAATTTGAAGGCAAGAAAGGGTATTAACAATTTCGGCTCTTCAGACATTTTCGGGTGTTTTTTCGTAACATTCCAAGCTATTGTCAACTGTAAATGATTTTTTAAGATTAGAACGGATGCCTTCGGCGACCTACTTTTGTCCAAGGCAACAAAAGTAGGCAAAAATGCCTGGGAGCCCCGCACTGGCGCT
>JAAYYB010000189.1 GCA_012515615.1 Fibrobacter sp. | reverse complement strand
GAGGCGATCCATGAACAGGTACACATAGCTGTAAAAGAATCTGATGTGGTTCTTTTTCTGGTCGATGCAAAGAGCGGACTGACCGATCTGGATCTGATGATTGCAAGGCAGCTGCGTAAAGAAGCATCAGATAAATCTATCCTGGCCGTTAATAAAGCAGAAACAAAGACTGCAGAGTACGAGCTCGATACGTACAGGGCTCTTGGAATTGATGAAATCCATCCTGTTTCGGCTCTCCATGGAAACGGTGTCGCAGACCTGCTTGATTCTGTTGTGAAAAGACTCAGCAGGAAGCACTCCCCCCCCCAGGAATCACTCGAACCGGAAATTATGCTTGCCATAGTCGGGCGGCCCAATGCCGGAAAATCATCACTGGTTAATAAGCTTCTTGGACAAAACCGCATGATCGTTCATCATGAGCCCGGAACTACCAGAGATTCAATTGATTCCGAGATGCTTTACAACGATAAAAGAGTTGTTCTGATCGATACAGCAGGACTGCGTAAACGCTCTCATGTTAAGCAGGACATGGAGTACTACTCAAATCTCAGGGCTATTCAGAGCATCGAACGCTGTGACATATGCGTTCTGATGGTGGATGTAAAGGCAGGGATTGGAGTACAGGACCTGCGGATCCTCAGGAAGATCCAGGAGATGCACAAAGGTGTTCTTCTGGCGTGGAACAAATGGGACATAATGGAAAAAGATCACCGGACTTTTGACCAGCTTGTAGCCCAGACCCGTAAAGATTATATGGAACTGCGCTTTATACCCATGGTCTCAATTTCAGCCATGACGGGGCAGAGAGTTACAGCAGTCATCGACACCGCGCTTGATATCAAAGAACGGCTCAAAACCCGGGTGCCATCAGCGGATTTCGAAAACAATGTGTTCAGCTGGGTCAGAGTGCATCCTCACCCTGCCATCCCGGAGAATCCGGTTAGATTTCTAGGAGCAAAGCAGGTTGATGCGCCATACCCGCTTTTCCGGTTTTTCGTGACAAATCCTAAAGAGATCTCTCCCGCTTATTTAAGATACCTTACAAACAAGATTTACGAAAATTACAATTTTGACGGCTGCCCTGTAACACTGGATTTCCGTCCTATTGCAAAACCTAAGCACGGCGCTACAGGGCAACACATAAGATCCGATGAGGAGGAAATGTGAAAATCGGGATATTAGGCGCAGGAAGCTGGGCCATCGCCCTTGCGGCTCTGCTGCACAAACGGGGACACCAGTTAAGCATGTGGGAATTTAATCCTGCAGATGCTGAAATGCTGCGTACCAAACGAGAACATCCGGTTAAACTCCCGGGAATACATATACCTGAATCTGTCAACATCGTTAATGACATCCGTGAGGCAATCGAACACGCTGAATACGTTGTCTGCGCGGTTCCATCTCAGACTATGCGCTCTACAATGCGGAACATGGTCAAATCAGTGCCGAAATCAGATATTGACAAAATAAAAGGATGGATCATTGTAGCAAAGGGCATCGAGACAGGTACACTCAAACTGATGACAGATGTGCTGCTGGATGAAATACCGGGGATGAATACAGATAAACTTCTCGCTCTCTCCGGACCTTCTCATGCTGAGGAAGTCTCCCGTGATATCCCTACTACTATTGTAGCGGCATCAGAAAACATTGCGCTCGCAGAAAATATTCAGGAGGCATTTTCTACAGAAACATTCCGTGTCTATACCAATTCCGATATGCGTGGAGTAGAACTGGCCGGAAGCGTGAAAAATGTTATCGCGCTTGCTGCCGGAATCTGCGATGGACTGGGGTTGGGGGATAACACCAAAGGTGCTTTACTTACAAGAGGCATAGCTGAACTGATGCGCCTGGGGGAAAAGATGGGTGCCCAAAGTGCAACTTTTTCAGGCCTGGCAGGCATCGGGGACCTTATCACCACCTGTGTAAGTAAACACAGCAGAAACAGAAAGATGGGCGAGCTTATCGCATCCGGACTAAATCTCGAAGAGGCCCTCGGCAAAATGACCATGGTTGCCGAAGGAGTGCAGACAACAAAATCAGTCTACGATTTATCAATCAACCTCGACATAGAAATGCCTATTACCCATGAGGTCTATAAAACACTCTTTGAGGGCAAAAGCGCCAAGCTCGCCGTCAGGGACCTCATGGTAAGAGAATCCAAACCTGAATGGTGGTGAAATAAACCGATTATTACAAGAGGTATTTATGGTCAATTCAAAAAAGGCGTACTATTCAATCAGTGAAGTCTGCAGCCTGACCGGTCTCGAACCTCACGTGCTTCGATATTGGGAGAGTGAATTCTCTCAGTTGCGCCCCAAAAAGAACCGTGCCGGGAACAGAGCCTACAGGCAGAAAGATATTGATGTTGTAAATTATATCAAATTCCTGCTTTACGATGAGAAGTTCACCATTCCGGGCGCAAAGAAAAAACTCTCAGAAACCAGAGACATACCTCAGACAGAACAGCTCAAACTCGATCTTCCGGAAACGCCGGAACCTTCTGCCGTTCAGGAGCATGAGTGCACACCCGAAAGTAAACCTGAGGATAAATCCTGGGAAATAGATCAGATCAGATCTGAACTCTCTTCTATACTCTCGATGCTTAAATCTTAGCGCTGGCGGACCTTTTTAACCAGTATGGGCCTCAGCGCCTCCCACACAGATGAAACAGAAGTGTATGAGTCAATAGAATAATACTGGTACCAGCCACAGTTCCTTAAACATTCACGCATCTCTTTTCTCCCCTGCACCGCTTCATCAGAACTTAACCATGATGTCAAATTCTGATTCCTGAGGTCTGGTCCCTTTTTTCCAAGTATGTGACATGGATAATAAAGATACCCGTCAGGTGATATGATAACCGATGCAGCAGAACACTTGCGGCGCCTGTATGCACTGAAATATCCCTGCGGTGTATGGATTGTATCAGGGTATGTTTTTCTCAGGCGAAGCAGTTCTTTTTCAAGCAGTCCTATATCGGGAAAATAATCCTCTGTTTTATCCATATGGGCGGCGGGGATCACAACGATATTCGCTTTATGCTCATAACAGAGCTTTACCTTTTCTTCAAGAGCGTCTATTGTATCTCTTGTCACTACGGTCTGTACAGACACCTGAAGAGGGAGCTTTACGAGCTCAGGAAGAAACCGGAACATCTCAAGGTTATCATGACCTTCATCGATTGATACATGCAAAAAATCGATATACTTTGAATACTCATCGAGAGGATAAGAGGTAAGATTTTTAACGCTTGTTGTAAAAAGCAGATAAAATTTGCATTTTCTGGCAAACCTGAGCAGTTCTCCGATATCCTCCCGCAGAAGAGGTTCACCGCCTTCAAAGCTCACCATCAGTACCGGGGAATCGGAGAGATTCTCCAGTATCGCTTTAATCTCATCTGTGGACAGGTCCTTTACCGCATTCTTCTTTACATTGCAAAAAGGACAGCCGAAATGACAACGTGAAGTCAGCTTGAAAGAAGCGTAAAAAGGATAAACCGGTTCCCTCTTCAGAATATTAAGCAGAACTCCCCTGAGGGTCGGCAGATAATTCTGCAACGGCATTACTCTCATAGATACTCCGGAACAAAAAGAATAATGAATATAGTATGAGGAGGTAACAGGTGTGAGTTGTTTCAGAACCGGGGGTTGTGACTCTTCGACGTTCAGGGCTCAGCGTTCAGCGTTTGCCAGGAATGGATCTTCTTCACCATATTACCCTCTCCCTCTGACTAATTGATTTCATTGCAGATACAATTCAACCGCCAGATATTTTTTCAGTTCCTTTCCTTAGCCCGAAAGGCTTATGTCTATCAGCACAAGGTTTCCTACCTTGCGATAATAAATGAACGAATTGGTCCGGTTCCTACTCCGGGGCCTGACCGTAAGGGCTCACCACTCCGGTCCTGCACACCAAAGGTGCAAACCGGCACGACAATCCGAGCCCCGACTGTAAAGGAGGGGGCCTTGGAACCTATAGAAGATAAGCCTCAGGGGAATTGAAAGAAAGGCCGGTGAATACAACATGTCAGGATTGAAACCGGGAACAATGTTAAATGCATATTCTCATTAAAACCGAACTATACTCTTTGAAATTCTTGATTTCTCCAGGGCGATGCCCTTCGCTGGATTAGTTCAGCCTTTCAGGCTGGTAAGGAACTCTTAACTCTTAACTCTTAACTCTTAACTCCTAACTCCTAACTTGTAACTTGTGACTTGTGACTTGCAACTTGCGACTTGCGACTTGTGACTTGCAACCTCATCTCCTAATAACCTGAAGTCCCACCTTGCCGACTCCTGATTCAATGAGCCCGATCTCTTTTGCAGCAGCCCTGGAAAGGTCTATTATCCTCTTTTTTGAAAAAGGCCCCCTGTCATTAATGCGAACCTCAACAGACCTTCCGGTCTTTAGATTTGTAACCTTAACAACTGTATTGAAAGGAAGAACAGGGTGTGCAGCCGTCAGAGCATTCATGTTAAAAATTTCACCATTGGCGGTTTTCCTCCCATGAAACTTGTTTGCATAGTAAGAAGCCATTCCCACCTGATAATATTTCCCATGGGTTTCTCTTTCTGCCCGGCCCGTTACTTTATTTTCCGGCCTCGATATTTCTCTTTCTGATGCCCCTCTGGTGTAACGCGGCGCAGTAGCGCATCCAAAGTAAAGAATCATCAGAGAGAAAAGAAGAGCGGATTGCCTGATCAATGAAGATATTACCGGTCTTTTTCTCACTCTTATTTCCACAATGGAGTTTTGATCTCTACTCATTATACCCGAAGACAATGAAGAAAAACAGCATTTACTTTTATTTGGAAAAATCATGCAGACAGAAAGGATGAGGTGAGATGGCTTATAAATGGGAAATGTACCGCCGCCGGCAAAAAGCCAGGGCGGCGGATTTTTCACCTTACCTGATTTACAACCACAGGCTGGACACTGTACTGTTTGATGAATTCCTCGACCTTCCGGTGAGCTTCATCATCTGTAAACTGGTACGGCGGATGTTTACAGAAATAAGATGCCGGTCCGTAAAGAGCGCCTCCCAGGCCCGCGTCAAGAGCCAGTTTACAGCACCGTATTGTATCGATGACAACACCGGCACTGTTGGGAGAGTCTTCAACTGAAAGCCGCAGCTCAAGATTCATGGGAACATCACCGAAAAGCTTTCCCTCCATGCGGATAAAGCAGATCTTCTGATCATTCTGCCACGGTACATAGTCGGATGGCCCCACATGAATATCCCTGCTGTCGAGCCTTGATGCGGCAACAGACTGAACCGCTTCGGTTTTTGATTCTTTTTTAGACTTGAGGCGTTTCCTGTTGAGCATATTCAGGAAATCGGTGTTTCCACCGGTGTTAAGCTGATAAGTACGCTCCAGCTTCACACCCCTCTTCTTGAAAAGATCGGTAAGGGTACGATGAGTAATTGTGGCACCAAGCTGCGCCTTTATATCATCACCGATAATCGGTATACCCTTCTCTTCAAACTTCTTTGCCCACATCGGGTTTGAAGCGATAAACACCGGAATGTTATTGATGAAGGCAACTCCGGCATCAAGGGCGCATTGGGCATAAAACTGTGTCGCCTCTTCAGAACCGACCGGAAGATAATTAAGCAGAACTTCGGTACCGGTACTCTTCAGAATATTAACTACTTCCTCACTTGTGGGTTCTTTTTCGCCTGAAAGGATAAACCGGTCATTTTCATCATAGTCTTTCATGTGCTCCGAAACCCCATCGAGCACCTTTCCCATTCTCACTTTGACACCGGATTTGGGCATATCAGGACAGAAGACTGCAGTGCAGTTAGGCCTGCTGAAGATCGCTTCATTTACGTCCGAACCAACTTTGCGCTTATCGATATCAAATGCGGCAACAACTTCGATAGATGAAGGTGAGTAACCACCGATATCCCAGTGCATCAACCCTATCGCATCCTGAGGCTTTTTATCGCGATAGTACTGAAGCCCCTGGATTAGAGAGCTTGCGCAGTTGCCTAGCCCAACAACTGCGATCTTTATCTTGTCCATATCACTGCGACCTCCCTGATGTCATAAGTTTACCATTAAATACAGAGCGACATCCGGACATCTCGTCCTTAAAAGGTCGATCTGCGGAATATTTCAGAGTAGCATGTCAATTAAGATGTCGCAATGATTGTGCCAAACAAAAAAATCAGAACGGATACGGATTTGCCAGTCTGACTACTCCACTTTCCATGGCAAACCACAGATTCCCGCCTTCATCACGATGGACCTTGAAAACCTGTGCCGCAGGAATACCCAACTGCTTGGGGTCTGTAATCCATTCATCACCGTTGAATTTTAACAAACCAGTCTCTGATCCAAACCAGATCCTGCTCTGTGTATCAACCATAATGCTCAATATTCCAGGCTGTATTTCCATGAAAGTGTTCCAGGTGCCATTCTCATAGCTGTTTACATCTTTTTCACCAACTGCCGCCCACACTACCCCTTTTCTGCTGTCTAAAGCAAGCGCCTTGACATCATTCCAGCTCAGCCCCTTTTTCATGTCATGGAGAACCCACTTTGAACCATCATAAATACTGATTCCCTTGTTGGTCCCTACCCAGATCTCACCCTTCTTACCCGCCATCAAAGCCTGAACCTTATTGCTTACCAGACCCTCTTTAGTCGTGTATTTACTAACAGAGCCACCCTGAATTGAAACCAGACCGTTATCGGTACCGATCCAGACCTTTCCATCAGGAGTCACAGCCATACTGCTTACAGCATTGCTGGGCAGCCGTTTTCCGTAGTGTAGTTTGTAAACTGTGAGCCGTCTCTTACAGCAACACCGTTTTTTCCACCAATCCACACCTTCCCCGCCGCATCAGTCACCATACAGGTAACGTCAGTTCCTGCGATTTTTCCCAAAGTAGGAAATTTCTTTTCATCTGCCTTCTTCATGCTCGTTGAAAAAACACTCTCCTGAGTTGCGAACCACAAAACATCTTTCTGAAGTGTGAAAGTCGTAACAGGCGCCCCGGAAGAAAATACACGCCACTCAGTCGGCTTCTCATAAACGATGGAATCCGCTTTTACATCATCATCACTCTGTGCAAAAGCCAACGAAGCACCGAATATGCCTAACAGCATAACTCTTCTGAACATGGGAACCTCCTGTATTTGAAAAAAAAAATTCGCACATATTCCTGAACAATGAAAAATAAGAGAGATCAACGAAAGTAGCAACAGAAACTCTCATTAAAAACTGCTTAAAACCATTGATGTCTCAGTAGTGTAGACGCGCATTTACCCTGTTTCCGCTTACTTTTTTATCGCAGAATAGGCAAAGTCCGGGTTGCCGGCAAGAATCCGGTAGGTCCAGTAATTGGCAAGTACCTTTTTGACATAACCGCGGGTCTCTGAAAAAGCGATATCCTCAATAAAAAGATCATATTCTTCTTCTTTATTACTGTTGTACCACTTCTGCGCGTTGTGAGGCCCCCCGTTATAACTGGCCAGAGCCAGTACGACATTTTCATTGAATTGATCAAGAAGCTCACGGATATACCAGGTCCCGAACCGGATATTGTAAATTGGACAGACAAGCGAGTCATTTGTATATGCGACATCCACCTTCTCCGCTATATACTTCCCTGTATATGGCATTATCTGCATGAGACCAATTGCCCCTACAGGAGACTTTATGGAAGGATTAAAGATACTCTCCTGCCGGATAACTGCACTCACCAGATACGGATCAACATTATGCTCTGCGGCCTGAGCCTCTATTATATCGGCAAAATAGGGAGGATAGAGAAATCTGTAAAGTGCCACCGGCATCCTGCCCCTGCTTTCTTCCGGAATCCTCCATGTCAGCCGGCGGCTGACCCTGTAGGCCTGAGCCGGCGAATCACCTGCATAGTAAAGCATTGCCAGCTCAAGCTGAAGCCTGAGATTTGCAGGAAAAGACCCCTCGAGATTTTCCAGAAACATTTCCGCAAGCGCAGTCTCGCCTATTGACACAAGATAAACACCGCACACATAGTCCGCAGAATCATCCAAAGAGAGTTCCTTTTTTTCCTTAACAGGAGATATCGAGTCTATCCATTCAAAAGCACGCCGGAGCCCGGAAGTTGTATCGAGCTGAAAATCTGCCGTATCCCCCAGAAGCGACAACATCTGCCTTGAACGATGCGCATAATAATCGTATGGCTCTACTGAATGAATCCCGGAAAAAACCTTTTTAGCCTCACTGGTCTTGTTCAGAGCAAGCAAACATTTGCCTTTCCAGTAAGAGACTGAATACTTTATCGGAGAAAAAGGATTCTTTTTAATGTAATCATCAAGAACACTCAAAGCTGAATCGTATTTCTCGATACGAAAATCGCATAGCGCATGCCTTAGATAGGATTCATCTCGCCTTGAGCTTTTCGGGTATTTAGTATAGATAGTTTTGTAAATAGCTTTAGCTTCACCAATTTTCCTCTCATCCTCTTTGCGCCAACCCAGATGCCACAGAATTTCCAGATTCCGGGAATGAGAAGGATACTCCTTTACATGACGCTCGTACCACTTATCGGCTTCAACCTCTTTGCCCAGCTTTCGATAGGAACGGGCCAGATTCATTAATACATTGGCGTCCGGTCCAAACCTGCTCTCGATTTTTTTATAATATTTTATCGCATCCTCAAACCTGCCCAGTTCATAGCTGACCTGCGCCCTCAGGTACAGATACTTTCCCTCGGGAACTGTTTTCAGCCCTCCTTTTTTATCCGCAATCCTGTTCAAAAGCGCATTAGCTGTTTTCCAGTCTTTACATGATGATACTGCGGCAGAAGCAAGTGAAAGCAGGTTATTTCCGCTTATATTGTTCTGAGAATCCGCTCTCAGCACTATCCTGGCTATACGGCACCCGTCAGCACCTTTGAGCTGGACGGTATCCAGGAGTGAATCTACCGCTCTCCAGTTCCCTTTGTTGACCATCGTATCAACAGTATCAGACAAAACCAAAACCGGAGTAACTGTCTTCACCTGCGGTGCAGCCCACTTTCTGTACTCCCCCAGCCAGTCGGCATTAATCAGACCTGTGCTGTCATTTTCTAAAGCAGAACGGATCTTGCCGAAAATGTGATGACGGTATTTCTGAGGCATACGGTACACCAGTGCTGCCTTGTATGCAGTCAGGCTGTTTGATACCCGCCCCTGCTCAAATTCGATATCACCGATGAATTTAAAGGCAAGAGGCGCCACCACAGAATTATTCTGTGCCGCAAGCCTGTAGAGAAACAACGATTTACTGTAATCACCCTGTCTGTGGTGAATCGTGGCGAGTCTGAAAATCCGTTGAATTGTATCCTCTACAATCGAGTCTTCCAGAACCTGCTTGAGTGCAGTATCATAATCTTTGTTTTTAAAAGAAACAAAACCGGGAAAAGTTGCCGGGAAAAAACTCTGAGAGAAATCACCACTGCCCTCCGCCATACAGAGCACCGGAATCAATAATGTCATGGTGATTTTCACCGCTCTTTTCATAAACCCTCTGTTGATATCCCCGATTCCTGCAGAAATCACATGAATATTCCGCCATTTACAGCCAGTACCTGACCGGTCATGTAACTGGAATCGGGTGATAAAAGAAAGGAGACCACTGATGCCACCTCTGAGGGGCGGCCAAAGCGGTTCATGGGAACCCTTGATTTGAAATCCCCCTTGTTTATATCTTCCGTCATTTCAGTTTCAATGAATCCGGGCGTTACCGCATTTACAAGCACATTTCTTTTTGCACATTCCTGAGCAAGCGCCTTTACCGCCCCTATAAGCCCTGCTTTTGTTGCCGAATAATGCACCTGTCCCGGAAGTCCGGTTTGTCCTGAGGTGGATGAGATTACTACGATGCGGCCGCTACGACCCAGCACCATCTGCTTAACAGCCGGTTTCACCACCCCGAAAAAACTCCTCAGGTTCGTATCTATTACCTCATCCCAATGCTCTTCATTCATAAACACCAGAAGTTCATCACGACGAATACCGGCACTGAGTACAAGCGCACTGACAGTGTGCTTACTCAATAGATCTTCCATCGCCGCGGCTGTTTCCTTACGGTCAGTAATATCAAATCGCCAAAGTTCAGCAGATCCATCAGCCTTTTTTATCTCCTCCAGAGTCTTCTGCGCTTCTGCAGTGTTCTGCCTGTAGTTAATCAGCACATGATAACCATCCTGCGCGGACCTCAGACATACCGCCCGTCCAATGCCTCTGCCTCCCCCGATAACCAGGACTGTTTTTTTCATATTGTTTTGATTGATTAAAGGAAATGGTGCAGATATCACTCTGACTCAAGCTCAAAACCGTTCACAAAAGCAGGCCCGAACGGCAGGAAAAACTGAGCATTTTTCAGCGACTCTGTTTTCTGGATACAGCTAAAAAATTGGTAAATGGAGAGCCTTTTATCAAGTATTACCTAACTTATGCATCCGGGAAGGGATGAAGTGCATTCAGGGTACCTCAAAATCCATTTCCCGTCGGGACCCGGATGCGAATTCTACCGCGCTTGCCGTTGCGCAATCGATTGAATCACAGCGGATTCACCCTGATCTGACTGCATAAGTCAAGTATTAATGAGCACATTTCCGGGTCTTACCAGCTAACCGAGATTGGCACCCTGCTTCAATAGCACAGATTGAACATCTGCGGTTCTAACCTGGCTGACTTTCCCGGCCCACGAAGCCAGTGCGGCACAAACCCCGGCCGCTTGTCCGGTCGCCATCGCAGCAGGCATGATCCTGTATGAAGCATGCGCTTCATGAGTCCCGGAGATACAGCGCCCGGCCGTTAGAATGTCATCACACCCCAGCGGCTTCAAACAACGAAGGGGAATATCGTACGCTTCACCCGGAGGGAGCCGTTCGATACGGGTTCCTCTGCCTTTAGGATTGTGAATATCGATCGGATATGAACATCTGGCTATTACATCGTCAAAATTCGCCGCCTCCATTACATCCTGGCCCGTAAGAACATATTCCCCCAGTATTCGTCTTGTCTCCCTGACACAGATTTGCACTCCGGACTGAACCAGATAGGAATTTTCAAAACCGGGTACATAGCTTTTTAGAAATTCCGAGACCCCATGAGCCTGTTTTCTGCTCTCAAGCTCCCCGGATGTCAGATCAAAGGTGTCTACCCCCAGACCATAAACCCTGGTGCTGTTCACGCTCACTTCAGAATCGTGCGCAGTAGCAAACATCAGCAGATCTTCCCTGGGCAGCTCCAGGTTGCCTTCAGCGGTTGCCCTCTCGATCAGATCCCAGAGTCCGAATACACCATACCACTGTTCAGGGTGCTTCCGGACATACTCCTCAAATGCCGGACGCTCAAAACCGACCATCCTGAAATAAAGAGTCATCGGCTGCACTAACCTATCCCCTTCCCTGCCGATTTTATAAGGCGCACCCGCTAAAGCCGCCACATCACCATCACCGGTGCAGTCAACAATGCAGCGGGCCCTTATTGCAAGCGGACCCGACTTGGAATGAAAAAAAACAGTCGAATAGTCTTGTTCCCTTTCAAAAGCAAAAGCAGTCGAATGAAGCAGAATTTCCACCCCGGATTCATCGAGCATCTTCTGAAGAGTAATTTTCATGATTTCCGGATCAAAAGGCATGACATAACCGGTGTGCTCAGAAGGCTCTATTGCTCCACCCTCTTTAACAAGACGATTCACAAGCTCAAGCAATACCCCGTCAATTACCCTTGTGCCTTCTCCATGGTCGGAGGGATAAAGATCTTTAATACCGGGCTTCCTGAACTCATACTCCTGAGTATGGGCAGACATAAACGGTATGACCAGACCCACAGTAGAGGCCCCGCCAAGAAACCCGTACCTCTCTGCCAGAACCACGTTTGCACCGGCCCTGGAAGCACCAAGCGCGGCACCGATTCCGGCCGGACCGCCCCCCACAACCAGCACATCAGTTGAACCAACTACAAGAGCCTGCAATGGCGGGACAGCAATTTTCTCTTCTGTTTCAGGTTTACCCAGAAAAGGCATGATGCTCCTTACAGTTAATATTTCAGGTTTTTTTCCTGTTAAGCAGCTCGACGAGAATGGAATTGTTTTCAGTCGCCCGTTTCTGAATTATGGGAAGCATGGTACGGATCTGCTTCTTGAGCTCTTTTTTCTGATCCCACGCTTTGTCGATATAGGCCGTAAGACGCCCCACGTTGACAAGATTAAGCGGGGGCATCTCTATCTGCATGTCATCTAAAAAGCCTGCTACTTTGGGGGAGTAAGGGAGAGCTACAAAAGGAATTCCCATTATGGCCGCGAAAATCAGAAAATGAAGCCTCATCCCTACCGCAAACTCCAGATTACTTATTACAGTAAGCAGCTGCCCTGAAGAATAGAGACCCTGCAGCACAGAGGCTCTCTGAGGACGCAGCATTCTGGAGATTACCGCATGAGCATGCTGCAGATCGAAAACCCCCGGCTCCATCGGAATAAAAAGGATGTCTGCATCGAAACGCTCAATCAGAAAGTCTGCTGCATTGGCCAGAAGAGCATGGTAATGCCCCTCCTGAATATCGGGAGCTGCTACCCCCGGCTCCCTCACCGACATTCCGATTATTTTCTTTTTTCCCGTTATTCCTTCACGGTGTAAAGAAACCATATCAACAGTTTCAGGCTCCAGAAGAAGTGCCGGATCGGCAGTGATCTGAATCTGACGCTTTAACCCGGAGTCTTCCAGAAGCTGACAAGTGCGCTTGTCTCTCACAGTAAGGCAGTCAACCCGCTCCAGAACTGATCTTATAAAATCCTGAACAGATGAATCTTTAAGCGGACCTGCCCCAACCGCATAAATCATTACAGGAACTCCACGATCAACCGCAACAGAAGCCTCCCTGAGATGAGCCCTGGCACGGGCATCATAAAGCAGTCCGCCTCCTCCCACAATAAGAACATCGAGAGACTCTATTTCAGAAACGATTTCAGGACGGGACATATTCTGGGAATGCACAGCATGCTCAACCCGATGACGCATCAGAGTATCTTTGCAATCACGGGTAAATACAGTTATTTCTGTTTTCAGCGATCGACGCAACTGGGTAATTATACTGTGCAGAATCGCTTCATCACCCAGATTCATTCCACCGTAGGATCCACTGATTCCGACACGAACAGGTGCCTTCTGCTGCATACCGTCTCATTCCGTTTTTTTTCACCGGTTAGATCATTTCCTGCATGAGGGTGCAATCAACGTGCCATTTATTATGGCACCGGTCCCCGGGCATGGATACTCAAAAAACCATTGTGAAAATTTCATGGTTTGGTATTTCTGCCGGAATGTATTTATATGCTCTTACTGCAGCTTACGAAAAACCAAAGGGGAACAGGACTGGTAAGCGCTATTGAGGCCTGTGAAAGAAACGGCATTGAGGTAAAGGTCGATTCTAAAATTGGAAGTGGTACAAAAATCACTCTAAACATTTCTGATGTAATGGTGTCCTCCTGAAGTTGTATATGGCTTTGAGATTACTTCTTATCTCTTTTCTTCTTCTGCCCTCCGCGGCTCTCTGCGGTGGAAGCGGAAACTTCAAACTCAGCATGCCCGCCGATGCACTCTATCCGGCTTCAGGAGCAGCTCTAAACCTGATGGCCGTTTATTTTACCCGCAACGCAAAGTCACCCGGCGCAGGTCCCGAAGGATTCTGCGCATGGCCAGAATTCAATTTCAGCAAACCGGGGGAGAATGCAGGCACGATTCTGACAGCGGCAGGAGTTCTTTCTCTTCCGTTTCTGCTTGACAATTTTGATTTTCCGCAAACTGCAACTGTGGCAGTAATGTACCTTGAAACAGCAATGCTTGCCTGGGGCACAAAAGACCTTCTGAAAGGTCTCTTCCCGAAATTCCGTCCATACGTATCTTTCGATGATACTCCGGAGGAGTTGCTCAAAGAGAAGGACCACTTCTTTTCTTTTCCCTCAGGACACTCCACAATCGCATTTGCGACAGCCTCTTTCAGCACCTTCATTTTTTCAAAATCGGAGGCATCGACTCTGTCAAAAGTTCTCTTTTCGGTCTGCAATTTCGGCCTGGCCTCAGGTGTTGGAGTTCTGAGGATTGTTTCAGGGAACCACTACTTTGTCGATGTTCTAAGCGGAGCCGCGATAGGTTCTGTTTACGGTGTTCTGATTCCACTGTCACACCAAAACAAATCTGTTACACCTCAGTTTGACGGAAAATCTTTGGGGTTAAGAGTCGAGTTTTAAGTCGCAAGTCGCAAGTCACAAGTTGCAAGTTGCAAGTTGCAAGTCACAAGTCGAAAGTTAAGAGTTATAAAGGTGACATTCGGCTTAAATAGAACGTGTACTTAATACCGTTATATTGACCGACCTCACTCATCTAATTCCGGAAGGCTACAATACGTTTTAATCTACCTACAGTTCGTCAGTGCGGCCGCAAAGGTGTTTGCAAATGTGATAGCCGTACCTGCCTCCACAATCGGTGGACAACACGGGGTGATAGCGCAAGACCGCTTTCCTAAGCGGGCTGAAGCGAAAGAGGGGACACCCTCTTCCAGAAAATCCTTATTCTTAATAATGCCTTGTATTGGGGGCACCCTCTTCCAGAAAATCTTTATTCTTAATAATGCCTTGTATTGGGGGCAAGTCACAAGTCACAAGTCACAAGTCAAAAGTCACTAGTCGAAAGTCACAAGGCAAAAGGCAAGAGTTAAGAAATAAGATGCCCTGGCAAACAGGAAACATTTCCCAATCCCATAAATAGAATCATAAATAATCAGTCCTGTGTTTAATCTCCAAAGCAGCGTTCCTTAAATCAATCGGCCGCAGGTATCCTTTTTTTGTGTTTCCAACCGGGCTGTCCTTCGGGGCAAGCACAAATCCATGGGTTTCCTCTCTTCCAGGACCCGCATGAGCCCCGTTTTCAATCGGAAAGCTGATAGGATCCCCCCGGGCTCTCCAGCCAAGAATCAGCAGATCGCCCGAAAATCTGTTTTTTATCAGCGTTATAAGGTCGTCTGCAGTCTCGCCTGAAAATGGATGACCCTCTCCTAAAACCATCACCGCGTCTTCGGGAAGCCTGAATAATCCCTCGGCAGTAAACACCTTTACCTTTTTGGAATCATCTGTAAATATTACCGCCGGAATATGTGCCCTGAGGACAAGCGCGAGCGCAAGCTCTTTTTTTCTGTACTGATCTTTACTGCTGAGGTAAATGTGCCCTATCGGCCCTACAGCGGTGATCATTGCCGAATGAGAAGAATCTCTTTTTTTAACCCTGAAATGCTTTAACAGCTGTTTTCCCAGATAGACAACTCTCTCAAACTGAATTCCTGTATCGGCATGAGGCGGATTCTGAAGGGCGGCTTCCCCGGGATTGATGATTTCAGAAACGGCCTGAGTTACCGATTTTCCAAACAGCTTCGAATAAGGGACCGAATGTTCCTGGCCGTGGTCAGAGTAGATCCATAAAGAATAGCGGCGGCCCTTTGATCTTTGTGAAGCGCAGCAGATACGCCTGATCGAATCATCTATTCCCTTCAGGGTCCAGTGAGCAAAACGGCTCGATGGCCCCCTTCGGTGCGACTGCTCATCGTAGCCAAGAAGATTGCAGTGAATCACCGGTACCCCCCGGCTGCAATCTACGCTCACCCCTGCCACAATAAGCTCTCTTAAGAGCACACAGATTCCCACACGCGTGGGAAGAAAATTAAGTTCACTCAAAAAATTCTCTCTGGAAATGATCCCCCGTAGAAGATCGATTACAGCCAGGCCACACTCTATCACCAGAAGCACCGCAAGTCTCAAAAACATAAACCAGTGCCTGATTATAAAAAAGAAGACATTAAAGGGGTGCTTAAGAAACCAGTACGATCCAAAACCGACGCTTGTAGCACAGAAAGAAGCTTTCGCGGCTCCTCCGGTGAAACAGTCTGAGTAGGCGCTCCCTCCGCTTAAAAGCCCCTCTCCTTTGCCTTCCAGTTCTCTCTGGATCCGACCGGCAAAACGGGATGAGAGCATGGTGAAAAACGCCCTGGAGTCCCGGTCGATAAAGCCGAATGACGGCACTGCGCATTTTACGCCATAAAAAATTTCTGCCTGCACCGCAGGAGTACTGGATGGCAGCCCGGAATAAAAAGAGTGCAGCCGGTAACCCTTTTTCCTAATCAGCTTCTGCATAAACGGCATCTTACCGGCACTTATTGCTTTTTGAAGCTGGCTGCGCGAAAGGCCGTCTATTTGAATCAGTATAAGACCCGTTTTTTTTCCGGTCTGTTCCGGTTTGGTCCATTTGAATTTTAATGTTCGATTGGTGCCGGGAGTTTTAAACAGGCTTTTCAGGGATGCCATAATGAAAGTCGTAGATCAAAAGTGATGCCAGAGAACTATAATAATAACGATTAACATTTCTATTTCTATTTCTATTTTTAATCTCCCTTCTGGCTTCTGGCTTCTGGCAGGGGGCGTCCCCAATACAAAGAATTCTTTAGGAATCAGGAGTTTTTTTAGGAGGGGGCGTCCCCCCTTGCGCTCCAGCCCGCCGAAGACGCCGGTCTTCCGCTATCCCCCTGTGTTGTCCACCATTTGTGAAGGCAGGTAAATTCATTGCATTTGCAAACGCTGTTGCAGGCGCACTGGCGAACTGTAGGTAGATTAAAATTTATTGTAGTTTTTAAGATAAAGACGCTTAATATTAATGGTATTGCCGTTTGTTGGTTTTCCTAGCCTCACCCCGCCTGTCGGCACCCCTCTCCAGCTGGAACGCTGGAGAGGGGATTTGCAAACGGGCATTTGGACTGGTAACATTTATTACTTGTGGACAGGTCGCAAGTCACAGGTCACAGGTCGCAAGTCACAAGTCGCAAGTTGCAAGTCACAAGTTGCAAGTTGCAAGCTAAGAGTTAAGAGTTACGAGAAAGAGTTGAGAGTTCCTTATCAGCCTGAAAGGCTGAACTAATCCAGCGAAGGGCAACGCCCTGGAAAAAGAGTTACAAATGGTACAGTTATGTTTTAATGAGAATATGCATTTAACAGAGCCTCGGTTACAATCCTGACACGTTATATTAACCGACCTCACTCATCTGATTCCGGAAGGCTACAATACGTTTTAATCTACCTACAGTTCGCCAGTGCGGCCGCAAAGGTGTTTGCAAATGTGATAAATTTACCTGCCTCAATAACTGGTGGACAACACGGGGTGATAGCGCAAGACCGGCGTCTTCGACGGGCTGAAGCGAAAGAGGGGACACCCTCTTCCAGAAAGTCTTTATTCTTAATAATGCCTTGTATTGGGGGCACCCTCTTCCAGAAAGTCTTTATTCTAACTTATTACTTGTATTGGGGCACCCTCTTCCTGAAAACCTTTATCCTTAATTTTTCCTGAATACAGGGTAATAAGTACGCAGATCACTCAAAAAACTCCCGAATCCACAAAAGGTACACAGTTTGCATCTCTATAACTTATCTTTTAAACATTTACTTTGTTTACAGAAATACAGAAAACAGGCAAATCCAAATAGAAAGGCCTCCCAAGAATGGAAAGAAATATTCCAGAACAGAATCTCACGGTGCAGTCTGTCATAAGCGGCTTTATTTTAAAGCAGATACAAAAAATTCCGGAGCTGCACTCAACGGCCTACATCTTCTCTCACCAGAAAACCGGTGCCCGTCTTGTGCATCTCTACAACGACGACGCCAACAACCTTTTTTCTATCGCATTCCGTACCCCTGTTTCCGACAGTACCGGTGTTCCCCATATTCTTGAGCACTCAGTTCTCTGCGGATCAAAAAAGTTCCCCTTAAAGGACCCTTTTCAGGAGCTTCTCAAGGGATCGCTTCAGACATTCTTAAATGCCCTTACATATCCCGATAAAACCGTCTACCCTGTTTCCTCACAGGTCGAAGCAGATTTCTATAATCTTGTCGATGTTTACTGTGATGCGGTCTTTAATCCGCTTCTCTCCGAGAACACATTTTTCCAGGAGGGGTGGCATTTTGACGTAGAGGATGTTTCCGCGGATGCGGGCATAAAGGGAATAGTCTACAATGAAATGAAAGGTGTCTTTTCCAATTTCTCCAGCCATGTAGAGAGAAAGACCCTCTCTTCGCTTTTTCCAGACACCACCTATTTCCATGAAAGCGGCGGGGAGCCGGAACACATAACCGACCTCTCCTACCAGCAGTTCCGTGATTTCCACAGACGCTATTATCACCCGTCAAATTCATTTATTTTCCTTTACGGCAATATCCCTTCTGAGCGTACCCTTGCATTCCTCAACACCAGGTATCTTGACTCTTTTAGTCCTCTTAAGGTCAACTCAGCCGTAGAGACTCAGCAATTCTGGAAAACGCCTGTAAGTGTTTCGATAGAGGCTCCGGCGCCAAAGGAAGAAGACGGGACGGCGACAGTTGCCCTGGCCTGGATTTTCGGGGACTCTACCGATCCGGTCTCTGTTCTTTGCGGGCGCATCATCAGCCATTACCTTCTGGGCACGGAGAGTTCCCCTTTAAAGAGGGCACTTGTCGATTCGGGTCTGGGAGAGGATCTGGATGATATCTCCGGGTTTGATTCCGAGATAAAGCAGTCGGTTTTTGCGGCGGGGCTGCGTAAAAGCCTTCCTGAGAAGGCTCAGGAGGTGGAAGATCTGATACTTGACACCCTGCGAAAACAGGTTCAGGGTGGCCTTGACAGAGAACTTCTTGAGGGATCTCTGCGTCAGGTGGAATTTTCACTCCGGGAGATTACCGGATCCCATTTCCCCTTTAACCTTCGTCTGGCGGAGCGCTGCTACCGTTCATGGATTTACGATGGGGACCCGCTGGCGCATCTTGCATTCGAAAAGCCTCTCTCATTTATAAAAGAGCAGTATTCATCCAACCCCTCGTTTTTCGCCGATATCATAAGAAAAGAGCTCCTTGAAAACCAGCATCGGCTCAGATCGGTGATCAAGGCCTCCTCAGAGATGGGGACACGTCTGGAGCAGCAGACAGAAAAGCACGCCAGGGAGCTGACAAAAGATTTTAACCTGCAGGATAAAGAGCGTTATTTCCAGCTCACAAAGATCCTTCTTGAGCAGCAGAAAACTTCCCCGTCTCAATCGGCGCTTGCCACTCTTCCCAGGCTCAAAAAATCCGATCTCCCGCTGCGGGGCCGCCAGGTGCCCACAGAAGAAATAGACCTTGACGGAGTAAAGCTGTACGCTCATCCGCTTTTTACATCCGGAATTGTTTATTTCGATATCAGTTTCGAT
>JAAYYB010000188.1 GCA_012515615.1 Fibrobacter sp. | reverse complement strand
TTGCCAAGTTATATATCTATGCGGTTTGCCTACTTTTGTTGCCTTGGACAAAAGGAATATAATAGAAACAGTACGATAGTACTGGACTCCTTACCTTTAAAGAACGGAGTGACAAAAGTAGGTCGCCGAGGCATCATGTCTAATCTTTTTAAATGAATAGAACTATACTCTTTAACAGTTGTTAATAGCTTAGAATGTTGCGAAAAAACACCCGAAAATGTCTGAAGGGCCAAGAATTGTTATGTGTCACAATTTATATTTCTACCCGTTTGAAGTTCAGGTTTTTTTATCCACAGGTAATAGAGCCGTTCATGAGATGTGGATTCACCAAGAATCAATTTTCAGCAGGCCCTTCCGTTTTCTTGTGTCTTTTTAATTCTGAACCCTGAACCAGATTACTTAGACCCTGAACCCTGAACATTCTATTTTTTTATGAAACCTGCAAAAGTTTGTATTATAGCAAAATATCTCTATCCTTTTGATACCCGGTTGAGTCAGCAGGTTAATACGCTCAACGCATGCGGGATTCCATGTGATGTAATATGTGGAGGTAATGGTTTTCAGGACACTGTGGAGAGGATAAAGAATGTCACCATTTACCGGGTGTATAAAAAACCTGCTACTAAACAGTCTTTTCTGGTCTATCTTTTTACAACTTTCAGGTTTCTTGCAGGAGCTTTCCTGAAGTTACTCACTCTCAGCCTTAGAAATAACTACAAGGTTATTGTTGTACATACTCTTCCAGAGTTCCTGGTTTTCATTACTGCTTTTAATAAATTGTTTGGTTCATTTGTTGTATTGGATGGAAGAGACCTTACTGTCGATCTTCTTTATTCAAGATGGAAAGGGAAGAAGATCGCTATTGTAAAAGGGGTTGCTGTTTTTCTGGAAAAGATAATAGCAAATTTCTGTGATGAAATTATAACCGCCAGCAACGGCTTCAAACGCTCACTTGTGGGCCGCGGTGTAGCAGAAGGCAAAATAAAGGTGCTTGTAAATACCGCTGATGAGAGTGTTTTTCGTTTCGATCGTAACCGTACCTTCAAGCCGATTACTGAGCAGGCAAGGCTCATTTATCATGGTACCGTTTCGGAACGCTTCGGGCTTCTGACCGCTGTAAAGGCTATGGAAAAGATCTGCAAAAAAATCCCCGGCAGTACACTTCATATTTTTGGATATTTTGATCCTGTATACAGGGGTAGAATTGAAGAGTATATCGATAAAGCGGATTTGTATAAAAATGTACAGTTGTTTGATCCTATAGGTCTTGATGAAGTATATAAGCAGGTTTTGACAATGGATCTGGGAGTCGTTCCTTACCTGAGTGATGATTTCATGAATCTGGCGCTTTCTACTAAAACATTCGAGTATATAGCTTCCGGACTTCCTGTGGCTGCATCACGGCTTAAGTCTTCAGAAGAACTTTTTGATGACTCATGTATAGAGTATGCAGAGGCTGGAAACGCGGATGATCTGGCGGATAAAGTGGTAAATCTCTGCCTTACCCCTGAGTTGCGTGAGTCAAAAAGGAACAGGGCTTATTCTGTGTTCTATAATAAATTTACAAGTGCTGCACAGAATGAGAAGTATGTCAATCTTCTCGCACCGTATCTGGGTATTGAGGATACAGTTTTTGTAAATGCGTCAAGGTAATCCTAAATTACGAAAATGCTTCAGAGTTGTATTTGTCACTTTTCACCATCTATTACATTTTGAATAACCGGCATATATGAATTCTATGATCAAAACAGCTGCTGATGTAGTTTCATGGCGAATGTGTGTTGGTTGCGGCGCCTGCGAATATATTTGTGAAAACAGAAATATTTCACTCCACAATATTACAGAACAAGGAATAAGGCCGGTACTTGGTGATAATTGTATCGGATGTGGAAAATGTACAAGCGTATGTCCGGGGCTGAATAATACAAAACATACTGCAGGTGTAAATCATGCAATTGCAGAACTAATACCACACTGCGGCTTTGCAGTCGAAGTGTGGGAAGGGTACGCTAATGATAAGTTTTTGAGAAATTAATCTTCATCTGGTGGGGTCGCAACCGCTCTTGCTCTCTATTACCTGGAGCATGAGCAGTGTGAGGGTGTGCTTCATACCGTAGCTGATGTCAAAAATCCTGTTGCTAACAACGCTGTATTCAGCACTAATCGTACAAGTGTCTTAAAAGCCATTGGTTCAAGGTATGCGCCAGCTGCACCATGTGCAGGGTTGGAATTTATTTCTAAAAGTAAGCGTAAGTGTGTGTTTATTGGAAAACCTTGTGATGTATCTGCACTCAGGAATGTTCAGGCGATAGATATCAGTGTAAGGGAAAATGTCGGGTTTGCGATAGGAATTTTTTGCGCCGGAACTCCATCACAAAAAGGTACTCTGGATTTACTTTGTAAAAATGCTGTTGAATTAAATACCGTCAGGGCATTGAATTATCGTGGGAACGGCTGGCCTGGATGGTTTTGTGCAAAAAGCGAGTGCGGTAACGATCTTAAAGTCCCTTATCCAGAGAGCTGGAGTTTTCTTCAGAAATACAGGCCTTTTCGCTGCTACTTATGTGCTGATGGGACTAGTGAAACAGCAGATGTCTCATGTGGAGATGCATGGTACTTAAGAGGTAAAGAAGAAAATGGAATATCATTAATCATTGTCAGGAATGAAAATGGCAGGAGAATCCTTCATTCTGCTGTTGAAAAGGGCTTCATAACTGTACGCCAAGTAGCAAACCAGAATGTGTTCAGATCCCAGGAACAGTTGTTCAGTCGCCAGAAAGAGATCTGGGGAAGACTGCAGACCTTAAAGGCTTTTGGGATTCCAGTTCCAAAGTATGTTGGGTGGCCGTTAGCCAGAAACTGGATATCACTTTCAATGAGTCTCAAAGTTAAATCTGTAGGAAGCACACTTAAACGTATTATGCAGCGCAAATTATTTACCCCTGTGAAAATAGGTGAAACAAAGGGTATGCCTAGTAATGAATGAATTTGTACTAATTACACCTGCAAAGAATGAAGAGAAAAATATATGGCGGACTATTGAAGCGGTTGTTTCGCAAACTGTTCTGCCATTAGAGTGGGTGATTGTAAGTGATGGTTCTACTGATCGTACAGATGAGATCGTAAATGAATACTGTAAAAAGTATTCATTTATCAAATTAATAAGAAATGAGTCTCCTGCTGAAAAAGACTTTAGTTCGAAAGTCCATGCTTTTAATAAAGGTCAAGCGGCTTTAATGGCCGGTGCGTACTCTTACATTGGAAATATTGATGCTGATGTGACTTTTGAGCCTGAGTATTTTAAAAAGATTGTTGAGGCAATGGAAAAGAAACCGACACTTGGCATCGCGGGAGGGCTTATCTATGAGTCTTATGATGGAAAGGTAAGGCCCATGAGGACCAGCTCTAATAGTGTCGCTGGTGCAGTACAGTTATTTAGAAGAGAATGCTTTGAGTGCATTGGAGGATATATACCAATAAAGATCGGGGGTATCGATTCTGCTGCAGAAATCTTTGCACGGGCAAAAGGGTGGGAAGTAAAGACAATATCAGAATGTAAGGTCTTGCACCACGGTCGTGTATTAACTGGTAAGAAGAATCGCACATACACACTCTTTCAGAGCGGTCTTGGACGGTACAGGTTAGGATATCATCCGATATTTCATCTATTTACATGCTGTATGCGCCTTTTAGAGGCGCCTGTTTTTATAGGTTCTATTATGTTTTTGTTAGGCTACATTTCGGGAGTGTTTAGAAAAGCAAAAAGAGTACTTCCAGTGGATGTTGTATCCCATTTGCGGCAAGAGCAGATGAATAGAATAAAGAGTGTTATTTCAACCGTCGTCGGAAAATAATGTCCCCGCTCGCAATTCTCTTGACATTTTTAGCAGGAATATCTGTGCTATCCGTAACGCGCAAACATGCACTCATGATTACGATAGCTGCTGTTACTATAATTCCAATGGGTTCCATTTCTATTGGTGCAGTTAGTCTCTACCCTGCTCGAATTATAATAATATTTGGAACAATACGGGTGCTGTTTAGAAAGGAATATGTGGAAGGACCCTTAAACAATGTTGACAAAATGGTGTTGTTATGGGCTGCACTTATGGTTGTAACTGGGATTGCTGTACCAAGAGCTGATGCGAGCATAATTTCAAGGTTTGGGTTTGTGTATGATGCTGTAGGTATATACTTTCTATTCAGGGTTTGGATTAAAAACACATGTGATATTCTTGCTGTCGCAAAAACGGCTGCTATTACCTTTTGTATCATAGCCTTGCTAATGCTTTACGAAAAAGCCAAAGGGTTTAACTTGTTTTCACATTTAGGAGGGGTGTCACCATACCCTACTGTAAGAGATGGGAAAATAAGATGCAATGGGCCATTTGTTCACTCAATTTTAGCTGGAACTGTACCAGCGACATCACTTGCTTGGTTTATAGTTTTAAATTTTCAGAATGGAATCAAAAAGATATACATATATCTTGGAATTTGTGCTTCGGTTAGTATCATTCTCCTGAGTACTTCAAGTGGACCGATTATGAGCCTTTTGCTGGTAATTATAGCTCTTTGTGCTTGGCCTTTACGTGAGAAAATGAAACTGGTCCGCTATGGGATATTAATTTCTCTGTTTAGTTTAAATTTTTTGATGAACTCGCCAGTATGGTACTTAATTGCCAAAATAGATTTAACTGGTAGCAGTACTGGATGGCATCGCTCAGAATTAATAGATTCATCGATTCGGCATTTAGGTGAATGGTGGTTAGCTGGAACTGATTACACACGCCACTGGATGCCTTCGGGGGTCACATGGAGTGAGCGTCACACGGACATCACTAATCAATACGTGAAAAATGGAGTAAACGGTGGGTTGGCAACCATGCTTACTTTCATAATGATGATTGTTTATGGGTTTCGTATAGTGGGGAAGGCCATGGCAATTTTACAACAAGATAAAATCGGAAATAAAATATTAGTCTGGACATTAGGCTCGACACTTTTTGCGCACACAATAACATTTCTATCTGTTTGTTACTTTGATCAATCATATGTTTACTTTTACCTAACACTTGCAATGATTGGGGCTTTATATACCCAGTATAGTTCTGAAAGTATAAATATTTTTTATTAAAGAGTAAAATGTTTATGGTACAAATTGCCCCAGAACATCTTTTTTATAAGCATCGATTATTATGGGATTGCCTTAGTGAACTAATGAAAGTTAGGATTGCGCCCTACAAAGTAGATGTAAATAACTTAATTGATAACCAAAGGGTTATTTTGAGTTTTAAAAATGCTGAAAGTAAAGGGGGTTGTGTTAACGAAGGGAATGCTGTAGTAATCACGGATAGAATTGATTCTATCGATTCGGTTCTGGTCAATAGTTTGTTTAACGGTAACGAATGCTTGTTTGAAATCATATCTGAAATTAAAAGGATGTTGGAAGAAGATAAACCCAAATCGCTGGCTTGCATAACAATTGATGACCCGCCACTTTTTTCAAGTAATTATGGTTGTATTAATTACAATAATCTTATCTCAAGTTGTAAACGCCACAACGTACATTGTTGTATTGCAATTGTGCCAGTTGACACATGGTATCACAATAAAAAAGTTGTCAGGTTATTCCATGAGAACCAACAGTATATTAGTCTGTGTATTCACGGTGTGCTTCATTTAAAGAATGATTTAGACCGAAATTGGAGTATTAATAAGTGTGCCTCATATTTAAATTACGGTATTGAACGGGTAAAAAAATTTGAAAAGAAAACAGGGTTAAGGGTTTCCAGATTCATTGTTCCTCCGCATGAGCGGCTTTCAAGGACCATGCTTGAAGCAATCGCTCAGACAGAGATAAAAGGTGTCATTACAGCAGGGAAAGTGTATGGTTATACAAACGAAGTAAACAGCAATGATTATTTAGCAGGGATGTCCCCGGCACATTGGGCATTCAATAAAGTTCCGATAATGTTGAGGGATTCCTTGCTGGGATGTGCTTATAGCGATAATAAACTGAAAGAAAGAATGAAAAACCGTGTGATCCTTGGGCAGCCAATCTTGTTCGTCGGTCACCATAGAGATTTTGTTAATACTGATGACATAATTAATAAAATTAGTTGCTTTGTGAACAAATTAGGAGTTAAATGGTCGCCAATCTCAGAAATAGGGGATAGAATCTTTGAGCATGGTGCCAATATAACAAATTTACCTCGCCAGAGAATGTTGGTTAACAAAAGTAAAATACCTA
>JAAYYB010000430.1 GCA_012515615.1 Fibrobacter sp. | reverse complement strand
CTGACGGTCAGGCCTCGGAATAGGAAACACAGGGTAAACGCGATCGAAGCGTCTTTTTCCAATAAACTACAATAAATTTTAATCTACCACCAGTTCGCTACTGCAGCCGCAACAGCGTTTGCAAATGTGATTAATTTACCTGCCTTCACAACTGGTGGACAACACAGGGGGATAGCGCAAGACCGGCGTCTTCGACGGGCTGGAGCGAAAGGGGGGACGCCCCCTCCAAAATTCTCTTTACTCTTGATTATTTCTTGTATTGGGAGCTTTCTCTTTCAAAAAAAAAATAAAAATTAAAATAAAAATTAAAATAAAAAAAACCACACTCACAAAACGAAAACGAAAGTGAGTGTGGTCAATTATTACTTTACCAAAAATAATCTGTGTTATTCAGGCTTAATAGTTCTCTGTTCTTACTTCAAAGAAACTTTTTGGATGTACGCAAACAGGACAAATCTCAGGAGCTTTCTTACCCATTACAAGATGTCCACAGTTGCGGCATTCCCACATCGTTTCCTCTGCTTTTTCAAATACCTTCTGCATCTCGATATTTTTAAGAAGCGCACGGTATCTCTCCTCGTGAGCCTTCTCAATTTTTGCAACCATCCTGAACTGAACGGCAAGAGCAGTAAAGCCCTCAGCTTCAGCATCCTTTGCAAATCCCTCATACATATCAGTCCACTCATAGTTTTCGCCATCGGCAGCATGAAGCAGGTTGGCAGCTGTATCACCAAGCTCGCCAAGAGCCTTAAACCACAGCTTCGCATGTTCTTTTTCATTATTTGCAGTTGCTTCAAATATTGCGGCAATCTGCTCGAAGCCTTCTTTTTTTGCGACAGATGCAAAGTAGGTGTATTTGTTTCTTGCCTGTGACTCACCGGCAAATGCGGCCGCCAGATTTTTTTCGGTTTTGGTTCCTTTGATATTCATAGTTTCATCTCCTTTGTTTATATGGTTTGGTTTTGCTCTTTTGATCTTCAATAATAACTTTTGCGCGGCCTCCAAAGGAAAGTCCTTCGATGGATTATCAATCATTGTTTCCAGTAAACTTCTCACCTCATCGCTCTGAGGAAGCATGAAGCCCGATTCTCTAAGTAAATCTTCGGCCATAAGCCTGCTGGATTTTGAAATTGCCTCTGCCAATTGACGGGTAACAGCGCTGTCACTCGATTCAGATATACCAGCGGCGATACTTTCCTGAAGAGTCTTGCTTTGGGATAATGAACGCAAGGCGTTTACTACACTATCCTTCTTTGGCTGTTGCGGCGGATAGTCATCAGGAATAAGTGAAATCGCTCCGGATGGACAGGCGTCTACACATATTCTGCAGCCCTTTAAACACTTGCTTACATCAATTATACTGTTTTCAGTATCCGTCGCCCCTGTTGGGCAAACATAAAGGCACATACAGTCTTTTGTACATAATCTGATGTTTCTCACAGCCGGCATGGTTTTACCTCCTTCCTATCTGCGAAATTTTGTAGCCGGGCACTTTGCACACAGGACAAATTTCCGGCCGGTCATTGCCTACGTAGACAAAACCGCAGATATCACAAACAAAAATCTTCGTATTTTCGAGCATTGAATCGCCCTCTTTGGCATATCTGTCAAAAAGAGATCTCAACATCCTGCTTACCTTTTCACTCCCGACAAGTGACCTTAATGCCCCCCGGTCTGCTTGTGCCGATGCAACAGCAAAAGCATCGGGAAATCCCTCTGCGAGATCTGTCTTTAAAAGCCCTGATGCATCATCGAGCGTCTTCCCGCTTTGTACCGGAACCTTGCTTTTGTAGTAATCGGCAAGCTGGTTAAACAGATCCATTTCTTCATTGAGGTGTTGTTTCTCACAGCCCTTTGCAAGGTTGGAACATAATGCACTGAGTTCGCCTGATGAAAGTTCCCTCAGGTTTTCAAACTCTTCATCCTGCGAAGCTGCGGTTTCTGCCGCCACTTTAGCAACAGTTGCCTGTTCTTTCTCCTCCTCAAATGCCGACTTTGGCGCACCACACAATGGACAGACAAAATCATGGGGAATATCCTCCCACTTTGTTCCCGGCGCGATACCTTTTTCCGGTACCCCAACGGCTTCATTGTATGTGAAGCCACAGATTGAACACTTGTATATACTCATTGGGCCTCCTTTTTCCATTCATTACTATTACCTGGCTTAAGCACCTGTTTTCATTTATTCACAGGGAGGAAAACCACCCGTACTTTTAAAAGATTGATACTGTTTAATAAAAGGGAGTTACTCCAGGGAACCCTGAAGAATTGATGAACGCCCGGATAAATAAGTAAAATAGTTTAATCAAAGCAATAATACCATAAAGGGCACGACGTTGTCGATATTCGAAGTAGTACAAGCAATTCTACTTACCTGGTTGTTGTTATAATATTACGCTACCGATCACCCGGGGCACCTTGTCGAAGGGCCACGGCTGGCACTATCATAAGAAAAAAGATTTTCTGGGAAGAGGGCGTCCCAATACAAGTAATGAAGAAAATTAAGGAGTTTCTGGAAGAGGGTGTCCCCTCTTTCGCTTCAGTCTGTCGAAGACGCCAGTCTTGCGCTATCACCCCTTGTTGTCCACCATTTGTGCAGGCAGGAATGATAATCACATTTGCAAACGTCGTTGCGGCCGCACTGGCGAACTGGTGGTAGATTAAAACTGGTTGTAGCCTGGAAGAATTCAAGCATGTAGGGGAAAGTCGCAAGTCACAAGTCACAAGTCGCAAGTCAGGAGTTCCAAAGGGCGCTTTTTGGTTTTGTAAAAAAGTATCCCGTCCAAATGCCATTTGGAAAGCCCCTCTCTGTAGGAGCTGTAGGAGAGGGGTGCCGACAGGCGGGGTGAGGCT
>JAAYYB010000022.1 GCA_012515615.1 Fibrobacter sp. | reverse complement strand
TATAGTTATGGGTCTTTTCCGCCGCCGGCAGGCATGTTTTGACTTGTTCGAAGCCACAAATGTTGGCATTCCATCGGGTGACAATGACTGCTGTAAGCTCACCAATAGAGGGCCTCCGGCCAAACCAGAATTCTAAAAGACATGTCAGGAAGAGGGTGTCCCCTCTTGCGCTCCAGCTCGTCGCGAACGCGCACCAAAGGTGCACAATTCTATAGCCCGGGGCAACGCCCCGGGTAAATGTGACGGATGATACATAGCCCTGAAAGGGCGCAACTCAATTCTATATATACCATTTGTTATAATTTACATTAAATAATTTAACAGATCTCCGGTGTTCATCCTGAAATGTGTCCTTTTCCTTGTTGCGCCCTTTCAAGGCTTAGATTCTTTTTTGATTTTTCCAGGAACGCTGCCCCTGGCTATTGAATTTCGCCCCTTTGGGGCTTTAAGATATCCGGAAAAATCAGTTATTGAACATCTTATAATAGTATGCACTGGAAATAGTCAATTTTCCCGGAAAAATTACTATTTATTTTAAGATGCTTTCTATTGTGAGATGGTTAATAATTGTGCTTTTGTAATTATTCTGTTATTCGTAGTCTGTCAATATACTCATGAACAGAAACCGTTTTTCGGTTCTTGATTGCGGAGTTGCTTTCATAAGGGGCAGACTGCCTTATTAGAAATACCCCCACCGGGATAGCCACTTTACTATCCCTGCCGTAATCCACGAATGATTCTGTCGGATCAGAATCGTGTGTCGTAACTGCGGGATCGCAAGCCATGGAGCTGTTTACATCATATACACGACTGAAAATATCTGCAACCCGTTTATTATTACCAAAAGTCAAACAGGGCGCGAGGACATGAACAAAGGAAAAACCTTCGTGGCTGAACGCTTTTAAAAAGATCTCCTTCATGTGCTGAATGGAACCGGCGTATGTCCTGGCGACAAAGGTGGCCCCGCTTGTAACGGCCAGCTGGAGCGGGTTCAACGGCATCGCAAAGTGCCCTTGGGGAGTGAGAGATCCTTTATGATTTTCAGGTGAAGTAGGGGATGTCTGGTTGCGGGTCATGGCAAACATCTGGTTGTCAAGGCAGAGCACAGTCATGTTGAAATTGTTCCGCGCAGCATGAATAAAATGACCCGCCCCGATTGAAAAAAGATCTCCATCTCCGCCGATCACCAGAACAGGAATTTCAGGATTTGCCAGGCGCGCGCCGATTGCCACCGGAATCGCCCGGCCGTGCAGTGTGTGAATTCCTGGAGTAGACATGTAAAAGGGCATCCTTGATGAGCAGCCGATGCCGGAGATGATGTTTACTTTTTGAGGGTCGATGTGTGCTGATGACAGCATTGTAGTAAGGGCCGACAAGACAGAATAGAAGGCGCACCCCTTGCACCAGGAGGGGGCATGCGGACTGTGGAAATCTTCAGGTCTGTATCCGTTTGACATTTATAAACCTGGTCTGTTTAAAGGGATTTTGCAATCCCGGGTGGTTTCCTGTTTCTGGAAACTTATTCTTTTCACTATTCTCTTTACAATCTCTTCCGGAGTGAATGGCTCTCCGCTGAAAAGAGAGAGAGAAATCGGGTCTATTCCGGTATTCATTCTGATAAGAGAACTGTACTGTCCTGTAAAGTTTGACTCGGGAACAAATAAATTGCCGCTGAAGCGGGCAATGTGCGTTACCGATTCCCTGCAAAGCGGGAAGAGAAGGCGCGGGTACATGGCCGCGGCCCTGTAACCTGCTTTCCTGAGGAGATCTACTGCCTCCCTGGCTGCGGGTACAGTGCCGCCCCAGGCAATCAGCGCAAAATCTGCTTCGTAAATGTTATCTTTTTCAAGGTCCCAATCTGTCAAGCTCACGTTTTCTGCTTCGATATTATCCAGTTTTGCAAACCTCTCTATAACCTGCTCTGTTCTGATCCGGGGGTTCTCTGAAGGAAAAAACTCCTTGTCGTGTTCCAGACCGGTCACCTTCAGAACGCCTGAAGAGTGGCGGCTTGTCCGGCCATCTTCTGGATGGTGCTGCCCCGGGTTAAAATTATCAATTGTCTCTTTAATCATCCCCTGGGCACTATCACCAAGAATTATGACCGGGCACCGGTACTTTTCCGAGAGCTCGAAAGCTTTAATTGTGGTATGGAAACAGTCTTCTGTATTTACAGGTGCTATTACGATCCTCGGGGCTTCACCATGTCCCCCGAAAGCGGCCGCTAACAGGTCATCCTGGCTGTGTTTTGTGGGCATTCCGGTAGAGGGCCCCGCCCGTTGAACATCCACAATTACCACCGGGATTTCCGCCATGGAGGCATACCCGATAAACTCCTGCATCAGTGAGAGACCCGGCCCCGATGTGGCAGTCATCGCCTTTACCCCTGTAAAGGAGGCGCCTATAACCGATCCAAGTGCCGCGATCTCATCTTCAGCCTGATAAACCGCACCGCCCGATTCCGGGAGAAGCTCTGTGAGATATTCACCTATGGCAGTTGATGGAGTGATCGGGTAAGAGGCATAATAGCGGCACCCCGCGGCAAGTGCTCCAAGACTGATGGCCTGATTGCCCTCAAGGATGATCCGGTTACCGGTTTTCAATGGTTGAGATGAAGTCTGGAATATTTCGATACCGTCAAGGTGCTCTTTTGACCATTCTGCTCCCGTGTGAAGAGCATTAATATTGTTCTCCCGATGTCTCTTTTTTTCATCTGAGAAGTGTCTTTCAACTGCTTTTTCTAAATATTCAAGAGGCAAACCGGCAATCTGTGATAAAATACCCAGGGCAATCATCGATTTGAGCGCCGGAAAAGAGGCGGCGATTTCAGACGCGAGCGTTTCAAATGGAACGGGAAATACTCCTGTCTTCTCTGAGAGATCTCTGTTTTCTTCTGAACCGGATTGGACAAAGAGAAGTTGTTTTGGTTTAACAGTAACCGGTATTGAAGTCATTCCGGTCTGATATTTCTCACACAGAGAAAAAAGAATATCGAACGATGAGACGGGGGAGGTGATCGTTTTTTCGGAAATGGTTATGAGTGCCTCTGAAGAGCCGCTGCGAATACTGGCCGGTATGCTTTTAAAAACAGAGGAGTAATAGCCGGCAATAGCGGCAGAATGTAAAAGAATGTCTGCGGAAGTCAGTATACCATGACCTGCTTCACCGGAAATTATAATTCTTAGAGTTTTAGGATTTTCAGGCATTGAGGAATCACAGTAAAGTTCAAAGTTTATCTGGTCAAACCTGAAAGTCCCAGTTGGGGGAGAGCAAAAAACCGTAAGATGTTGAGATGATAAGGTTTGAAGGCATTGCAGGTCTTATCGACAAGGTGATAAGATCAAGATGCCTGAAAGCCTTAGCGCTCAACAGATTACGATTTTTTGCCTCATCCAACTGCGACTTTTAGGTTTAATATGTATCCTGCGATGAGCTAAAAACAGAGGACCCTTGAGAGAAGACGCTTGGATTGAAAATACGTTGATATGGCTCTTAAATTGCGTGTCGCTATTGAAGGGTCCCTTTAAAAATTCATTTTCCGCTGCGGCCAGCTGCGAATTCGAATGCGCTACCGTTGCACTCAATCGACGAATCTAAACCGGATTCGCCTCTCTATTGCGCCTGGCATAGCGAATTTCAGGTTGACCTCGCCTGAAAACTGAAAATTTAGAGGTACCCTGAGGGAAATCTGATCGTTAAAGATCGGAGCAATTTATGAGAATTTCAATAAATCAGGAGTGTTGCACTGGTTGCGGGGTTTGCGTGAGTTATTGTCCCGATGCATTCCGGTTTGACAGAAAAGGAAAAGTGGTGGTGCGCTACTGGGATGTGCCTGTAAATATTGAGCAGGATTGCAAGGAGGCATCGGAGATATGTCCCGGGGAGGCAATAGATATAGTACTGCTTTCATGAGTGAAAAGAGCCGGGTATTATACTTTCCGGCTGCGAAGTGCCGCCTCGAGAATCCGTTGTATAACTGTAAAAACCGAAAGTACCGAAATAATAAGCAGGATCCAGAACATCACTGTCTGTCCGGTCAGTAATCCTGCCATCAGGAGAATTAGCCGTTCGGGGCGCTGCAGCAGGCCCCGGCTGCACACTACGCCCGATCCTTCACACCTTGCCTTCACATAGCTTACCATTAGAGATCCGCTGACCCCTGTAAAGCAGAGTATGATTTCTGTATAGTTTATGACCGGGTTTTTTAAATAGTAAAGGAAAAGTCCTGCAAAGAGGAAGATTTCGGTAAGCCGGTCGCAGCAGGAGTCAAGGATTCCGCCAAAGACACTCTTTTTCCCTGTCTCCCTTGCCAGTACTCCGTCAAGACCGTCAAAGAGAGACCCCGCAATGACAAGTACAAATGCGGTTCTCCAGTTTCCTCTATTTACAAACCACGCTGAGACGATGAAAAACAGAAGACCGCTGATTGTGATGTGGTTCGGGTGAACTCCGAACCGGGCAAGAAAAAGCGCAAAAGGCCGCAGGGTCTTATTGTATAGTGGCTTAAGTGGTTCTAACATTATTGTTTCCTGTTAATTTCCGGTTGTTGAGAGGTAATCAATATAAATTGAAAACCCTGAAGAGGACAAAATCATAGTTTCTGGTAAAAATAAAGGAGTAATTAAAGAATAAAGAGTTTTTGGAAGAGGGTGCCCCCTCTTTCGCTCAAGCCCGTCGAAGACGCCGGTCTTGCGCTATCACCCCGTGTTGTCCACCAGTTGTAAAGGCAGGTATGGTTATCACATTTTCAAACGCCCTTGCAGCCGCAGAGGCGAACTGTAGGTAGATTAAAACAGGTTGTAACCTCTAAGAATTCAAGCATGTATCGGAAAGTCACATTCCGGTAGAGACGTCCGGCGGGACGTCTCTGTAAGTTGCAAGTCACAAGTCACAAGTAAAGAGTTACAAAGGATACATTTGTGTATCAAAGAGAACATGTGATTTATATTGATTTAATTTTCAACCGGAATATGACATATTCACCATCGTTGCAGAGCTGATTCCGGGAGGCTATAATAAATTTTAATCTACCACCAGTTCGGCAGTGCGGCCGCAGAGGCGTATGCAAATGTGATGACCATACCTGCCTCCGCAAACGGTGGACAACAAGGGGTGATAGGTGCGTCAGGCTAAGGCGCAATGGTCAGATGGGTGAAAATCCCATACGTATGGTAGTAGCGATACGGTACGGAAGCGAGTCCTTGGGCTGATACTGGCGACAGTA
>JAAYYB010000187.1 GCA_012515615.1 Fibrobacter sp. | reverse complement strand
TGAAACTTGAGGATTCGGTGCATGATTATGTCTGCAATTATCTTCAACCGCAGCTCTATCTGGATCCTCAGAGACAGGATACCTGATGTCTGAGATTTCGGTTCTGCATACACCTGACGGACTCAGGGCTTTTATACAGATTCCGCCTCAGGGTGCTACAGGTGAGATGACTCCGGTTTCTCTCCGTCAATTACTTAATCGTAAAGGGATAGTTTTTGGAATAATTGAGGAGTCGCTTGCGGCCATAGCCGCAGGTGGAATTCAGAACCGTATTGAAGTGGCCAGAGGGGTTCTGCCTAAACCAGGAGTACCCGGACATATTCAGATGCTTGTTGATGTTTCTGAAATGGGAAGACCGAAGCTGCTCTCAGATGGAAGTGTTGACCACCATGAAATCGGTACTGTCATAGATATTAAAAAAGGAACCGAGCTCGCACGGAAAATACATCCCAGGCCGGGAATTGACGGCATGAATGTATTTGGCAAATCCATTCCTGCGCCCCCTGTTGAGGATGTAAATCTCTGTCCTGGGGTTGGAACGGCTGTTTGCGGCTCAGATCCTGATCTTCTTATCGCTGAAGTTGACGGTGCACTTGGAATCGACACTGATGGAAAGGTTGAAGTCAGGGATGAGAAGGTTATTAATGGGGATATTGATTATTCAACAGGTAATATTGTATTCAGCGGGAACCTGAGTGTTCGCGGCACAATAAGGTCTGGATTTACTGTCGAAACTGGCGGTAATCTGAAGGTAAACGGCAGCATAGAAGATGCAAATATAGGCTGTAAGGGCAACCTTGATATCAGGGGCGGGGCTGTAGGATCGGGAAATGGAAAGATCCTTTGCAAAGGCTCGATACGTGCGCGTCACATAGAAAACTTCGTCGTTGAGGCCGACGGCGATGTTATTATAAGTGAAGATGTTATGCACAGCAGTATCATCTCCGGATCAAGGGTTAGATCAAAGCTTATAGTGGGTGGAAATATCATAGCGATTGAAATCGATGCCGATGTTGTGGGGAGCGGAGCCGAAACAAAGACAATACTTGATGTAGGAAGAAAACAGATGCTTTTTCAGGAGAGACATTCGCTTCTGAAGGAGCTTGTATTTGTTGCAAGTGAATTTATTGCACTGAAGCAGCAGATTTTTGCTCTTGTTAAGGATACCATGGATGAAAACGGTACACTTTCTCCTGAAAAAGAGGAAGAACTGCAGGAGTTAAAAGAGAAAATCATCGAAACCAACAATACATGTCTGAAAATACAAGCCCGTGTAAAGGAAATCGAACGTATTCAGAACAGCTGCGAACTCGATCCGGGGATCATGATAGGAACCGTTTTCCCCAATACGTTTATCAGATACGGGTCAGGAGAAAAAATGATAATGGATAAAACTGAAAGATTTGTTTTTCATCCAGGGAAAAAGAGCAAATTATGACAGAATCTCTCTTTTATGCTCATCGCACTCAGTCTCATATCGTCCGGCTTGTTTTTAGTTTATTTCTTTTTCTGTCGGCAGCAACTCCTGCTTCACAGACTGGTGATTACATTCACTACCGTCTCGGTGTAAAATATAAAAATGAGAATAAACATGAAGCTGCTATTGAGGAGTTCCGGAAGGTTCTGTCGGCATACCCTGATAATTATAATGCCTATATGCACATGGCTGAAATCCGTATGACACAGAACCGATATCGTCTTGTTGTCTATAATCTGAAAAAAGCGCTCTCTTACAATCCCGGCTGGGGCAAGGCTCATAAGCTACTTGCGCAGGCATATGAAAATGACGGTCAGATTCAGAAGGCGATAATCGAACTGCAGAATTACCAGCAGTCCTGTGATCCGGCAGAGAGAGACAGTTTACAGAATCAGATTGATCGAATGGTAAAAATTGCAGGTGTCAGCGAGAGCCCTTCTGCCCAAATGGATCTCAGGGAAACCGCACTGAATATAAAAAATACACAATCTGCAGAATCTACCCAGAAGCAGGGCACTGCTGATCCGGCCCGGGAAGGAAAACCTTTTGAGCCGGATAATCGCAGACCATCGGAAACAAACGACAGCGCCCTTGACAAAGTTATCGATCTTTACGAAAACGGGAAACATGATGATGCCCTTGTTGAGATCCGGAATCTTCTGAAAGGGAAACCCAATCACGCTGGAGCCTATTATTATGCGGGTCTGATACGAAACGCCAGGGGACAGTACCAGATGGCAAAGGTCAATTTCCTCAAGGCGGTTAATTTTCCGGAGCTGGGTTATAATTCACATTTCTACCTGGGGAAAATACTGGCCGATGAAAAAAAGACCTCAGAGGCAATTGCGCATCTAAACTCTTACCTGCAGAAATCAACTTATGAGCCAGGAAAAAAAGAAGCGCAGGAACGTATTGATCAGCTTAAAAAGATGCCTGATGACGCAGGAGCAAAAAAAGCTCAAAAAGTAAAAACCGCAGCAAAAGACAACTTATCAACACTCCATGTTCCTGGCAAGCTTCCTTCAGTAGAGCCTCTTGCGCATGAGAAATATACGATTCTTGAGGTAAGGATTGATTCCCTTCTTTCGATGATGACAGTTGATACACTTACCGACCTTGGCCAGAAACTTCTCAGTGGTATACATGAGTTTACAAATGGAAATTACGATGCGTCTATACGGGAATTCAAGAAGGTGATGGTTTCCTATCCTGATGGCATCGCACCTCTTCACTGCCTCTACAATACCGGTGTCTGCTATTTTAAGTTGAATCTGCTAAAGGAAGCAGAAAATCAGTTCCAGCAGGTTCTTGACAGATATCCTAAACATCAAGTAGCAGCCCAGAGTCTTTTTCTAAAGGCCCTTACTTATCTTCAGCGGGACGAGCCCCAGACAGCGGAGACGCTTTTCAGGACCTTTATTCAGAATAATCGTGAGCATGAGTGGGTCGGGAAAGCTTACGAGAAGCTGGGGGAGTGCTATGAAGAGATGGAGCAGCCCAAAAAGGCAATCGATGCCTACCAGCAGGCATCACTGAAGGGTAAAAACAGCGATCGGGTCTTTGCGTATTTTAAAACCGGAACACTTTATCTTCAGATCGGTAATTCCACACGTGCTCATGAGGCATTCAAGTCAGCAATTGATCTTGGAGAGAAACATGATATTTACTACAGGGTGCCTGATAGCTATTACCGGATAGCTGATGAAAAGTATAAGGCAAAAGATTTCCAGGGCGCAATGGAGTACTATACAAAAGTAACCAGAAAATACCCTGCGTTTCAGGAAACCCCCTGGGGCCTGTTTCAGATCGGGAGCATCTATAAAAACCTCAACCGTTATCAGGATGCTTTGGATACTTACAAGAATCTTGTCCGTAAGTATCCAGATGATTACTGGGCAAAGCAGGCGAAGTGGAAAATGGAAGATGCGATCTGGGAAAATGAGTACAGGGCTGTTTTAAAATAAGAGTAAGAATAAGCGGATGACTTTTTTGCACCTTTAACTTCCAAGTTGAAATGCATGGATGAGAATGATACAATTCTGATTCAGGAACTCGCAGATTCCTTCAGGCGTCAGCTTCAATGGTACAGGGAACTGCGTGATCTGGTCAGAAAAATTCTGGGCCGTCTGGTGCTTTCCAGAGGCGATATCTCTGGGGTGATAGCCGGTCTGGAAAAGAAAAAAGACCTGTTGGAAAACATCCAGAATGAGCGCAGCCGCACATCGGCTATGGTTGAAAAATGGCAGAGCAGAAAAGGCTTGATGGAAGTTGGAGAAACTCAGGCGCTGGATGAGGTTCTGGAGCAGACCGGCACTGCGATACGGGAATTCCTCGATGAAGAAGAACAGCTTAAAAAGTATATCGAAAGTATTGTCAATAAACAGGATGGCGGCGCTGCCGGATAAACTGTCTGCAGATAAAGAAATCTGCCGGCGCGCTGGCTTGATCTGTTTATCACAGGAGCGGCGCGGATGAATGCCGGAGAAACAGCAGCCTCGACTATATCAATAGAGCTTTTCGAATCTCTTCAGAAAGCCTTCAATGATTTCCAGCTCAGGGCCGAACAGCTAAGCAGCGCTTACGCCGGGATGCAGGAAGACTTCCGGAAAATCAATCTCGAGCTTGACCGCAAAAATACCGAACTTGAGCAGAGCCTTGCCAGACAGGAAGAGATGCGCGCATACCTCAATAGCATTTTAGAGAGTATGGACAACGGCGTTGTAGGTATTGACGATCTTGGAAACGTAACCAATTTCAACCGTGCGGCTTCAGAGATTACCGGTTTTGATCAGTCTGAAGTGATTGATAGACCATATATAGATTTTTTCAGAGGCGGAACTGATGGTGAACCGGCTCTCTATCAGGTGCTTCACACCGGACGAGGGTTGAAGCGGGATGAGAAGGTGATTTGGCACAAAGACGGGCATCCTGTCCCGGTATCGTTTCAAACCGCTCTTCTGAAGGATAAGAGCGGACGCAGGCTCGGAGCTGTAGAAATTTTCAGTGATATTTCCCGGATTAAAGCCCTTGAAAAAGAGATGCAGCAGGCAAAGACAATGGCTGCACTGGGCGAGATGTCTGCCACGGTGGCTCATGAGATCCGAAATCCGCTCGGGGCAATGGGAATGTGGGCAGGACTGCTTGAGAGGGATCTTTCCGGGGATGACCCGAGGAAAAAAACGCTTGGAAAGATTATTGAAGGGCTCTCGAAGCTGAATAAAATTGTTTCCAATCTTCTTGTATATACCCGTCCTATAAAAGCTGAATTCCGTAAAGTTGAGCTTGGAATGATTCTGGAGGAGATTGTTGATTTTGTACAGATAGAAATAGAGCGACTCGGACAGAATATTGATCTTAAAAAGAATTGGGAAAAAGAGCCGGTGTTTGTTCTTGCCGATCCTGAGAAGATAGGTCAGGTAGTTATGAATCTTTGTCTGAACGCGGTGCAGGCTATGCCTGATGGCGGAAGCCTCTCTGTGCAGATGGAGAGAGGGGAGAGGAAAAATGCGGGGTTTGTCTGTTTTTCTATCTCAGATACGGGCATAGGCATAGATAAAGATAAAATCATTAAAATATTTGATCCGTTTTTTACCACCAAGGAAAACGGAACCGGTCTGGGACTTGCTATTGTAAAGAGATTTGTAGAGTCTCATTCCGGGTTCATAGATGTAAAGAGTTCGCCAGGCAGGGGGACGACTGTGAAGGTGTTCCTGCCACTCCTCAAGGAATAACGGAGTAAGCCCATGGAGAAGAAAAGAATTCTGGTCGTTGATGACAATGAATTATTCAGGGACTCAATTGTCGAGACACTGCGCAGGCAGGGCTATGAGTTAGAATCGGCCTGTAATGGATCTGAGGGGATCGATAAAGTTTCCTGCTATCCTTATGATCTTGTCATTTCAGATATGAAGATGCCCGGTATGTCGGGGATAGAACTGCTTGAGAAAGTAAAGCAGCTTGATCCGGAAATTCCGTTTCTTATCATTACTGCCTACGGAGCAATTGAGACCGCTGTTGAGGCCATGAAGAAGGGGGCGTTTGATTTTATTCAAAAGACCGATAACCTTATCAGCGAACTCGAACTGACAGTCAGCCGCACACTTCAATACCAGTCACTTTTAAAGGAAAATAAGCGACTCAAATCGGAACTGCGTGACCAGTGGAGTTTTATCGGTACTGGATCGGGCATGGAGCAGATCAGGACACTGGTTTCCTCTGTGGCAGAGAGCCGCTCGACAGTGCTTGTTACAGGAGAATCAGGTACAGGAAAAGAGCTTATTGCCCGCTCGATTCATTATCAGAGCCGCCGGAGCAATGGTCCTTTTGTAAAAGTGAACTGCGCGGCTCTGCCTGAGGGGCTTATTGAATCGGAACTTTTTGGTCACGAAAAAGGCGCATTTACAGGGGCAATCAAGCAGAAAAAAGGGAAATTCGAAGCGGCATCCGGAGGCACTCTCCTTCTTGACGAAATAGGGGAGATGCCAATGATGGCACAGGCAAAACTTCTTCGGGTGCTTCAGGAACGGGAGATAAACAAAGTAGGAGGGGATGAGCCGATAGAGATCGATGTGCGTATTGTGGCCACTACAAACAGAAACCTTGAGGAAGCGGTAGAGAAAGGGGAATTCAGGGAAGATCTCTATTACAGGCTAAATGTCATTCATGTTCATCTTCCTCCTTTGCGGGAAAGAAAAGACGATATCGCAAAACTTTCTGAGCATTTCATAAAAAAGTTCAATAACGAGAACGGTTTCAGCGTCGAGGGGCTTACGGAGGAATCACTTAAGGTACTTTTTTGCCACAACTGGCCCGGAAATATACGGGAGCTCGAAAATGCTCTGGAGAGAGCTGTTGTTCTCACACGTACCGGGCAGATCAAGCCTGAAATTTTCCAGTTCCGGAACCCTGAGGAACACTCTGCTGGTGCAGCGTCTTCACTGCAGGCCGGAATGACAGTTGCGGAGATGGAGAAGAAGCTCATTATAGAGACACTTAATCATTGCAGTCAGAACCGGACCAAAGCAGCGGAGATGCTTGGAATTTCGATCAGAACATTGCGCAATAAACTGAATGAGTACAATATGGAATGAGGAACTTGAATTGAGGGTTTCTTTACTATAATATTAGGTTAATATTAAAAAATTCATTTTGTCCGGAAACCGGGACCGTATCAGGCCCGAAATTAATCTTGTGTACCGGCAGAGTGTAGAGTCGCGGCTACTTTAACAGAGGACAGTATGAGGGGATTTAATACAAAGTCGATCAATGTAAAGACCGCTATAGCTTATGTGCTTTTGACCATTCTGAATGTTTCGATATTTGTGCTGATGGTCTTTGAGAACCAGCTTGATCTTATTGCCGAGAACTCGATTCTTAATAGTCAAAACAAGGGCAGTGGTCTTAAATATCGCATAGACAACATCATAAGAACTGAAAGCGATATCACAACCGTTGTCATCAATAAAATACTGAAGGATGCCGGTGCGCTGGGTATCAGCAATCTGACTCTCTTCAGCGAGGGCGGCAAAATATTTGTCAATATGGTAAACAACAAGATTGTCGAGAAGAAAACTGCAGAGGTCATGGAACTCAAGATGATAAACATGGCTATTACAAAGCAGGGGTTTGAAGATAAGCTGTTCTTTCATAGTGTTGACCGAAAGGAAAAATCGATCTCTCTTTATCTTCCGTTTACATACAGCAACGATAAAATCGGTGTGGCATCTATAAAACTGGTCATGAAAGATATTGACCGCCAGATGGGTTACCTGTATCGCCAATGTCTACTGATAGGCCTTCTTGTGGTAGTGGTACATCTCGTTTTTGCACTCCTTTTCTCAAAGATTATCCTTGTTCCGATCAGGAAGCTGAATGAGGCTACTAACATGATTGCTCAGGGAAAACTTGATATTAGAGTGCCTATTGTAAGACCTGATGAAATCGGGCAGCTCGCGTCATCTTTTAATGAAATGAGCGTTGCTCTTCAGAGAATGCGTGATGAAGCAAAAGGGGCAAACCCGCTGACCGGACTTCCCGGGAATATCACTATTGCAAGTTATATAGACGATTGCCTGAACAAAGGCAAAGTTATCTGTGTGTTATACTGTGATCTTGACAATTTTAAAGCCTATAATGACAAATACGGATTTACAAGAGGTGATGAGGCCATAATTTATACACGGGACTGCTTGCTGGCTTCCGCAAAGCGCAGGGATATAAAAGACGCATTTGTCGGGCATGAGGGTGGCGATGACTTTGTTGTGGTTACAGAATTTGAGTACTGGGAGCTCTTCGCCAAATCGTTTATAACATCATTTGACCGTGGCATTTATCAGTTCTATAACAGTGTCGATGCCAGAAACGGCTATATAGAATCTGTAAACAGGCGCGGTGAAAGACAGCGTTTTCCGCTCATGAGCGTATCGGTCGCTGTTGTCTCCAACAAAAATCGACCTTTCCGCCGTACAGCAGAAATGATAGCAATTGCAGCCGAAGTTAAAAAATATGTAAAGAGTATGGATGGATCCTGTTATGCCATAGACCGCAGGACAGGACCGGTCAGCCCTACTCAGCAGCTTAATAAAGATGCCATTCAGAAAGCACAGCCTACAAACCCCGGCCAGCAGGTATGAAAACCTTTCTCAAATTCTTCGGCATCATTCTGCTGATTGCCTTTACCGGACTTTTCAATGTCGGGCTGATCGATATACGTTTTGAGGAAATCCGCTATCTTCTGGGAACAATCGCATCTCAGGAAGACCTGTCCAGCACATTTGGAATCATCGCCAAATATGAGCTTATAAGGCACAGAATAGCTCATGGCGAGGAGAACGAGACCAACTATGAGCTGGAAGCAAAAATCCAGGCTCTTACATCCGGGGATCAGATCACAAAAAACGATGTCTGGATGAAAAACCGGTTCTACATAGTACCGGTAAAGGCGGTGCTAAACACTATCAGAATACTGCAGGGAAAGGAAATTAACAATCCCAAGGGAGACGATAAAATCTTCAGTGTCATTGAAATAGGATATTTCTGGGAAAGAAACCGAAGGTATGCAGAAGCTCTGAAGATATATGATGATGTATTGACAACTGCAAAGCTTGACCCCGAAGTGAAAGCCGCAGTCATGGTTCACCAGGGATTCTGCTACTCCATGATGAGTAATTACAGTAAATCAAAGCAAGTTTACGAAGAGGTTATTGCAAAATATCCAAATACTCAGGCGGGTATACTCTCATGGAAATTGATAGATTTTATAAGTTCCATGGAGAAGGAAAGGGCAAATCTCGAAAAGACCAGCATGGGTGAGATGGAGAGAGCAAAACAGTTTTATCTTCTTATGGATTTCCGTAATGCAATCAAGAACTTCTCTGTTTTCATCGGAAGAGATGTTCCCAAGGCGATGAAAGCCGAGGCACATTTTTATAAAGGAAGGTCTCACGAAGAATTGGGTGAAATAGATGAAGCGATAATGGAATACAAGATCGTTATTCAGCAGGACCAGACTAAAAACTGGTCAAGGCAGGCACATCGTAGAATGCTGATGCTTGGAGAGTTTTATGAACAGCAGAAGAGTATAGCGGAAGAGGCAAAAAAACAGCTTAAAGCATATCAGGATCAGATGTTTGTTGAGAACGTGGAAAGATACAAAAACTTTCTCTCCCCAAGTTCACTCAAAGGTGAACTTCAGAAAGATCCAAAGTATAAAGGTTCCGTAAAAGAATCTGCAAATGACAGTATTCTTAACATCATTAACCAGATTGGTAATCTTGATCTGTCTGGTGAAGAGGATGTCAAGAGGCAGAAGGCTGAGCAGATGAAAAAGACCCTTATTGCGCAGGGCAAGCTTTCCAGTGCCGAGATCAAGGAATTTGAGCGTCGTCAGGCCGTTGCCTCAAATCCCTACAGGCGTCCCAGCGCGCTAAAAAAGGAAATTGACGATCACACTGGCGAACTGAAATATATCTACAATAAGAAGCTTCGTGCCGGGACAAAACTCTCCGGCAGGATGCTTGTGGAGATAAGGATTGCTGCAAGCGGGGATATCAGCGGTGTAAATTTGATCCAGTCAAATATGGGAGATCAGGGTTTCGAAAAAAGTATACTCAGCCGTATTTCGACCTGGAAATTCAATGCGGTTCCGGACAGCCTTGGCGAGATTACTGTCAACTATCCTTTTGAATTTGATGAGGAGTTTTGATCAGGCTGTTACAGCCAGCAGCTCATCAATGCGGTTTTCATATCTGTGCGACTGTAGAATGGTTCTTCTGTTTGATTTCGTGAAACTGAATTCAGTACTGTAGCTTTCAAGAATTCCCTTTACAATTCCGCATATTTCATCCTGGCTGCTGAATGTATGAAAGTGGCACCCCTGAAGAGAATCGTACAGAAGCGGGACATTTTCTGTAAGCAGAATACATCCGGCTGCAAGTACATCGTAAACACG
>JAAYYB010000186.1 GCA_012515615.1 Fibrobacter sp. | reverse complement strand
TGGTCAGCATCAGCGCATCGGCATGAGGAACCAGAGGCTCTATTGTTACATCGATCCTTTCCAGTCCTGTAGTGGGTCCCTGGAAATATCCATGATCAAACGCCAGCATCACTGTTTTTCCCGAAACTGGATTGAAGATCCTTGCCAGACGGTTTTTAAAACCCCAGTCATGATTGTTTGATCCTTTAAGAAAGAACGCTTCGTTTTTCTGAGGAATCTCTAAATAAAACTCTTTTTGTTTTTCTTTCTGAACATCAGCTTCCGGCATACAGATCTCCCTGTTTGATAATGAACTTTTCTTAATTTTTGCAGTCCAATAAAATAGGTCAATTCCCTTTGAAATGGGCATTTTTTATTCATCATGCTGTTCAGAAAGATGTAAGGAAAGTTGCAGGCTCACTTTTTCAAATCTGCTTTTAAATATCAGAATTCCCCGGAATCACCCAGAGGATAAACCTGCATACAGTGTATGCTGTGGACGGTAGCGGCCTGTTTTATATTATCTGCCTTATACCGTATTCTAATTAAAGGAAACAAGTTCGTTAATCTCACCCCGTGACGCACTAACGATTCTTATGAATCTTTAGTTCCCTGATTCAGGAGAAACCAGATACAGAGGCAAAGCAAATGTATGCCCTGCAAGGGTGTAAATCTTGAATTTTTCAGGTCGAAATAGTACCATTTTTCGATAAGCAAGGCAGTTTAGACGGGGTGTCTTAAAGAAAGCCAGAGGGTTATGAAAGCAGCAATATTCACCAATGAATTCCCGCCTCATATTTATGGCGGGGCTGGAACACATGTTGACTTCCTGACCCGGGAGCTGAGAAAACACATACCGGTAGATGTTCTTTGCTTCGGTGATCAGGATTTTAAAGATGAAAGTGGTAAATACCCTCTGAATGTAAAGGGGTTTAACTGTAAAAACCCTCTTTATTCAGCTCATCAGAAGCTTGGAAAAGTTTTTTATTCTCTCGATAACAATCTCAAGTTTGCTGCATCGGTCCAGGACTGCAGTATAGTCCATTGTCACACCTGGTATACGCACTGGGCCGGACTGCTGGCCAAAATTCTTTACAAAGTTCCACTCATCCTGACCACACACTCTCTTGAGCCACACAGGCCCTGGAAAGTAGAGCAGCTGGGCACAGGTTACGACCTGTCATCATGGATCGAAAACACGGCCTATGTCAATGCTGACGGGGTAATTGCCGTATCTGCAGACATGGAAAAAGACGTTATCCAGATGTATAATGTCGACCCTGCAAGAATAAGGGTGATACATAACGGAATAGATCTGAACTTCTACCAGCGCATTTACAACGAAGATATTCTCAGAAGCTACGATATCGATCCGGAAAAGCCATTCGTTCTATTTGTGGGTAGAATCACCCGTCAAAAGGGAATATCCCACCTTATTAAAACTATTCCCTTAATAGATGAGAGCACACAGGTTGTTCTGTGTGCCGGAGCCCCGGATACGCCCCAGATAAAGGAAGAGGTCCAGAATGAAATCAGCCGGGTTCAGCAGTCCCGTAAAGGGGTTGTCTGGATCAGCGAGATGCTTGACCACCATTTACTGCGTGTACTTTACTCTCATGCAGCTGTTTTTGTCTGCCCGTCACTTTACGAACCATTCGGGATAATCAACCTTGAAGCGATGGCCTGCCATACACCTGTAGTCGGAACATATGTAGGCGGAATACCGGAAATAATAAGAGATGGAGAAACAGGCTTCCTTGTCTCATTCGCCGCAGAATCAAAAATCAATTTTGAACCGAAGTATCCTGATGTTTTCCAGCGCGACATGGCTGAAAAAATCAACATTTTGATCAGGAATCCGCAGCTTCGTGAACAGATGGGTGAAGCGGCACGAAAAAGAGTGGCGACCGAATTCTCGTGGGAAAAAATTGCACTTAAAACAATGGATTTTTATGAAGATGTCATCTCCTGGAAAAATAAAGAAAGGGAACGTTAGTCAAATGAGCAGATTTCCAGACAATCTCACTTTTTTTGTCTTTGAAAATATCACTCCTCTGGTCAACAATGGTGATTATCCGCTGAAAAGAGAACCACATGATGAAGTGGTTGTTCAAGCCGACATCTACCGCACCGGCCATGAAAAGATCGGTGCTAACCTGATTTACAGAAAAGCCGGTGACTCGACCTGGAAAAAAGTCGCAATGGAGCACATAAACAATGACCTGTGGACCGGAAAGTTCAAAGTAGACCATTTAGGTCTTTACGAATACAGCCTCGAAGCATATACGATTCCTTTTACAAGAAAAACTACAAAACACGACAGAATTTTCAAAGTAAGAGTAGATCCGGTCTACGCAAGATTCTCTACCTGGTATGAGATGTTCCCACGCTCACAGGGGAAACATCCTGACAAAAGTGCTTCCTGGCAAGATTGCATTAAAAGGCTGCCTGATATAAAGGATATGGGATTTGATACGATTTACCTGGTGCCAATTCACCCGATCGGAAAGAAAAACCGCAAAGGCAAAAACAACAGTCTCATATCTCTCGAAGGTGAACCGGGTTCTCCATACGCAGTTGGGAATGAACACGGAGGACATTACGCTGTTGACCCGGATATCGGCACCATGGAGGAATTCGGACAGTTTGTAAAGGCCTGCACAAAGCACGGCTTCAAACTCGCCCTTGATATTGCACTGAACAGCAGTCCCGATCACCCGCATGTAAAAGAACACCCGGAATGGTTCTTTCATGAAGAAGACGGAACTATTAAATGCGCAGAAAATCCCCCCAAAAAATATGAAGATATTTACCCCTATGATTTCTTCAATTCTAAATGGCAGGAATTGTGGACCGAAATACGTGATATCATCCTATTCTGGGCCGACAAAGGAGTAACATTCTTCAGAATCGATAACCCTCACACAAAGCCGTTTATTTTCTGGGAATGGATCATCAACGATATTAAAGGAAAGAGACCGGAACTGGTCTTCCTCGCGGAAGCATTTACCAGACCTAAAGTCATGCACCGCCTGGCCAAACTGGGATTTGACATGTCATATACCTATTTTACCTGGCGAAATGAAAAATGGGAACTTGAGGAATACTTCAAGGAGCTTACAGCATCACACGCCAGAGAGTATATGCGCGGGATGCTCTTCCCCACCACACCGGACATCCTCCCTGTTATCCTTCAGAATGCGTCGCCTGAGGCTTTCACGATGCGGGCTTTTCTTGCCGCTACACTCTCAAGCCTCTGGGGGATGTACAATGGTTATGAGCTTTGCGAGACGCTTCCGTACCCGGGAAAAGAAGAGCTCCTGGATTCAGAGAAATACCAGTACAAAGTCAGAGACTGGGATGCTCCCGGCAACATAAAAAAATTCATAAAGGCCCTGAATCATCTGAGAAATAATTATCCGGCTTTTCAGGAATACGACAATCTGGTTTTTCACCACTGCGAGAACAATCAGATCATGGCATATTCAAAGGTTGATAAAAGATCCGGATGCAAAATGCTCTGCATTGTCAATCTTGACGTGAAAAATACACAATCGGGGTGGATTGACCTGGATGTAGGATCTCTTGACCTGCAACACACACAGGAGTATCTTGTAAAAGATGCTCTGAACGATGGAGAGACTTTCAAATGGCAGGGTGGTCATAACTTCGTAATTCTTGACCCGGCAAAAAGTCCCGGGCACATTTTTCAGATAATTGATCGCAGATAATTCCTGCGCTATTCACTTTTTGAGAGCATCAGATTGATGCTCTCTCTATAACTGGACTATGCGGCTTAATGCTATGAAAAACATGACATCTCTTTTCATCCTGCTCTTAAGCCTGCCGGTATTTGCGCTGAAGATACCCGGGTCGTACCGCTGTACACAGTTAAGAATGACAAGAATTGCTGGAACTGATGTTTATTCAAAAGGATTTGCTACTCCATCACTGTATCTGAACTTTAAGCCAGGAAGCATCACACTCTCAGGGCAGCATGCCGACATTTATCTGTCGGAAAAAATCACTATTTCCAATATATCCGGTGACTCTATCTTTGTAGAAACAACCCTGCGGGACAGAAAAGAAAAAGCTGTGATGGTCTCCAGAGGTGATACACTCTCATTTGACTTTTTATTTGAGAATGAAGAAGCATCATTTCAGGTTTACCTGCTCATGATTCTGGAACCGGTAAAAAAAGCACTGGTAAAAAAGAGGCCCTCAATTACGGAACGCGATTCATCCAGAACCGGTGGAAGCAGCCGGGATCTGCTCGGAAGAAGCAAGAAAAACTTATAAGTATGCTCACTGGGAAACTGCTGAAGCTTACTCTGCACCCATTTTTTTCCATTCTGCAATCTCACAATTTATGCAGTCCCCGTGAAGCTCTCCTGATAAAAGGCCCTTACGGATATTTGACATCTCTTCACAGTTGATTATTTCTTCGATGCCAGACTTGCTCAGATCACCAAATGGAGTATAGGAACAGCAGGGTGAAACCCTGCCATCAGCATGGAAATAAATCATATTCCATGGATCAGCACAGTTTCTTGTTTCTCCTGTATGCAGAAGGTCTGAAGAACTTAATGTGTTCTGCAAGGGATTTTGACTGTTTACAGAATTGAGCCTGTTTACCAATTTTTCAATCAGTCCCCCCGGATAGCAAACCCCCTTCCCCATTTTCTGAAGAACCGCAATTACAGCCCTGAAAATTGCCAGCGCCTCGCAGAATTTATCGTCCGGCAATTCTGTAAGGTGCTTTACAGGAAGAAAATCAGGGGAGCCTGGAAAGCTTACCAGATTACAAAAAGAGAATATTTCAACTCCGTATTGAAGCCCCAGCTTTACATAATCTTCAAGACCGAAGACATTCTGGTCCGATAAAACGCAGGACCACGAAAATGAAGGTGGTTTTCTGTTCTCTTTCTGTGCTTCAGCACGAACCAGCTGCATTTTTTCGAGCATTCTGTTAAGTTCTAAGCCACCTCTGAGCCTTCTGAAAAGATCCGGATCTGCAGTATCACAACTCACCTCTATGTTGGCAAAGCGCGAAAGAGTATGCAATTCCTCAGCAGTAAACTTCTTTGCGAAATTGCTGATTATTCCAACCGTAACTCCCTGATCAAGCATCCTGTTACAAAATATATGCCAGTCTTTTCGGCATGTCGTTTCTCCATGTCCAT
>JAAYYB010000185.1 GCA_012515615.1 Fibrobacter sp. | reverse complement strand
CCGCAGTTGGATGCGGCGTATTAGCGCAACCTGTTGATTGCTAAGCCATTCAGGCGTCTTGGCCTTATCACCTTGTCGATAAAGCCTGCGCCACCTTCATGTCTTATCAATTCAACATGTTGCGCTAATTCAACCACCCCAACTGCGGAAATTAGGTTAAACTATACACCTGCAGCACCTCGGTCGGGGGGCTCATCGAGGGCAAGAGGATTTAGAGCGTTCTCTGCTTCAATCTCCACTATGGAAGCTCCCCTGACAGGGTGAATGACCACTTTCTGCCATCTTCCGGACCTGTAATAAAAGAGGCTTGCTGTCATAATCACCGCAAAGCCTATGGTGAAAGAGAGCCAGATTCCGGTGATCCCCAGTGGACTTCTTGATAGTATGGCAGCAGACGGGACCCGGATTCCCCAGAGCGCAAGAAGTGTAAACATCAAGGTCACCATTGTGTGCCCTGCGCCATTAATCACTCCATTTGAAACGAACATTACAGCAAACATCAATGATGACGGGCCCACTATCCGCAGATAGGTTGAACCGATGCTGATTACCTCCTGATCAGTCGTAAACATTGACATCATGGTTTCCGGGATGATAAGAAAAAAAACAGAAAAAAATGCAGATATGCAGAGTGTCATCAGAAGCCCCCAGCGGAATGTATCAAATACCCGCTCCTTTTTCCCTGCCCCCAGATTCTGGCCCGCAATCACCGACACAGCCATCCCAATTGACATCGCAGGAAGAAACGCCATTGAATCGACCCGTCCAGCGGCTCCAAAAGCAGCTGTGGCCTTTTCACCGAAGTTATTCACAAATGATGTCACTGCCGCCATTCCCAGCGAAACCGCGGACTGCTGAACCATGGATGGGAATCCGATTTTAAAAATCAAACTGGTAATCTTCCGGTTAAAAGAGATTATCCCTCTGATATTGAGAGTTACAATGCTTTTTTTACGGTTCAGGTAAACAATACCCGTTAATAGAGACACGCCAGATGAAATGATTGAGGCAAATGCGGCACCTTTGAGCCCAAGAGGTGGAAACGGCCAGATACCGATTATCATAAAGGGATCTAAAATTGCGTTTACAACCACTCCGGCAGCCATAAAAAACAAAGGGGTTTTAGTATCTCCTACCCCGCGGAGAATCGATGTAACAAGGAAACTCAGATAAATGATCGTAAATCCCATATAGGATATTTTCAAATAGGAAGACGCCAGCGGCAGAATCGTCCCGGGAGTTCCCATCAGCTTTAAAATGCTGTCAGCAGATAAAAATCCTGCTACAGAGAGAATTACTCCCAGTATGATTGAGAGGCCAAATGAGGTGCCTACAGTCTTTGAGACCTCTTCATAATTTTTTGCACCATAATATTGCGAAATAAGAATTGTAGATGCCATTGTCGCACCTGATGCTACACCGACAAAGAGAAAAGTTATCGGGAAACTCACCGCAACTGCACCAATAGCCTCGGTTCCTATTATCCTGCCTATCCAGATCGCATCAACAATACTGTAGCTTGTATTTAATAGATTCCCCAAAAGCATAGGCATTGCTACAGCAAGCAAATGCCTCGGAATGCTGCCTTCGGAAAGATCTCTTCCAATTGACGGCTTGCTCATTTTTCCCTTTCATACACTCTCTTAGACCAGAAACAAGTCGTATGAAAATACTCCTATTACGGTTATTAATCCAGTTTCAGTTCGTTTTTTTATAACAGTTCACGACTATTTGTCAAATATTCTGCTGTTTTGGGATTTCCAGCCTTTGCAAGCAACAGTTTTTGTAAATGGGATCTGAGTGCTGGCTTTGCATCCTTTGCCTTTTTATTTTTTTAAGGCAACAGTGTTTGCAAATGGGTTCTGTGTGGCACGGTCGCCCTCGACCGTGTCTTAAATTAACCGTGGTACATGAAAACACGCTTCTGGTGATGATACGAAGGACACAAAGCGTTTTTTACTTTGCGATCTTACCTTTGCGCACCGTACTCTGCACACTGCGTTTTATTTTTTTTGATAAAGGGCACCATTGGTGAAAATCGTAACTGTCAATATTGGTGCTCTTTTAAACGCAAAGCGTTTACCCTTTTACTGATTTGCATCCTTTGCATTTTTATCCGGCCGAGAATACAAAAGGAAATACTATTTCCGTAATATCACCCGGTTTATCAATCTTATCAAAACGCCACCTGCGTATTTTCTCGAGTATCGCAGCCTCCAGCGCCAGATCCTCAATGGTTGAATTGACTAAATCGCAGTGGAGCACATTTCCGAATTCATCGATCGCAAAACGAACTGTTATTCTGCCCTTTAATCCCGGTTTCGAATGCAACCTTTTGTTATACGCATGCCGCAAGGCTGGCAGATGCTGCATCACCACTGTTATGATGCTGTTTCTGCTTCTTCCGCTGGACATTATTTTACCCGATTCATCTTCCAGTTCAATCTCAAAATTCTTCTTTAAGACTGATTCAGATTTTTTGAGCTCAAACACATCTGTTTCTTCACTTCCTATAAGGTCCTCAATACCGGCCAGATCTCCTCCGGGACCGTATCCCCCACTGAACCCAATCCCCTGCACACCCTTTCTTCCGCTGCCGGTACTTCCTCCCTGTTTAAGACCGCCAAGCCCCAGAATAACGGCATCGATCTGATCGGTAAACCCGCCTTTTCCAATCCCCTGCCCCGCATCGATTCCCTTTACCTGCTGAGAAAGAGCGAGAAAAAGCCCCTTCCTGGCCACTCTCTCACTCGGGCTTCCCGACGGGGCAGACCGCCCCGACTGAACGATCTTCGATGACGCACTTTTGATCGGCCGTTTAACGGTTTTTTCTGTTGTGGAAACAGATGGTCTACTTACCGGCCTGTCAATTACTTTTTGAGCATTCTGTGATGCTTTCACAGGTGCCGCAGGCCCGATGAAATCCGGATCAACAGCGGGCCCCAATTCCGTTGAGCTGATCCAGATGCCTGTAATTACTGAAAGCACAAGGCAGATCATCTCTATCTTGCTTATTTCATCATCCTTGTCATTACAAAAAATATCGCGTCTGGAGAGGAGTTTCTGCATGAACTCCTGTACAGTTAATATTCTCCCGCCCTCTTCTTCAGATTCCGTTCCACTGCAGTTTTGATATGCCATTGTTGCATCCATAATATGCTCCTGATAAGGAGAGTGATTGTCCTGTATTTGAGATGACCGGTTTCTCATTAATAAGAACGGACAGTCCGGAAGAATTGTTACAGATAATAAATGAATCAAACGGGGTCCGTTAAAGGGCCCTTGCCAGGTAAGGATGTAATCAGGCTGGAACGTAAGATTTTGAGAATTCCCGGTAATCCCTGAGGTTCTCTTTCAGAAGTTCAGGAGTGTTTAGACCATAAGGGCATCTGGAGCTGCACTGTCCGCAATTTGTGCATTGGTCAATCCGGGTCATTTTCTCGAGCCAGTCGGTGGTGAGGAAATTCTGAGATGGTGCCCTTCGCAGAAGAAGCGACATTCGTGCAGCCATGTTTATCTGTATTCCCTGAGGACAGGGCAAACAGTAGCCGCATCCGCGACAAAACTGTGATGCAAGTTCGGCACGATCTTTTTCTATTATTGCCAGTAATTTTCCATCAAGTTCCGGAGGGCTCTTTTCAAGAGAGAGGAACTGATCAAGTTCTGTTTCTCTCTGCATTCCCCAGACCGGAATCAAGTTATCAAATTGACGAAGGAAGGCAAATGCAGCCGCAGCATTTGTTATAAGTCCTCCACCCATCGCTTTCATGGCAATGAGCCCGCAATCGGCCTCTTTACATATATCAACAAGACAGAGCTCTTCTTCTGTGGAAAGGATACTGACTGGAAACTGAATAGTATCATAAAGACCGGAAAGAGCCGCAGCGGTTGCATTCTGCAGACTATGGTTTGTGAACCCTGCAAAACGAACCATTCCGCCCTTTATTGCCTCTTTCAGTCCGGCAAAAGTGCTTTGCGGGTCATGCGGGTCAGGGAGTACGGAAGGATTGTGAAGCTGGAGAATATCAACGTAGTCGGTGCGCAGATTCTTAAGACTCGTCGAAAGATCCCTGAGCAGCTCGTCTCTGTTTTTTGCACTCGATTTGGTGGCTATAATGATCTCATGACGAACATCACTGAGAGCGGCTCCGATCTTTTCCTCGCTGTCAGAATAGTTCCGGGCGGTATCGAAAAAATCGAATCCGTTGTGATATGCTTTACGGAGTATACGGGCGGACTCTTCAAACGATATTCTCTGAATGGGCAGGGCGCCAAAACCGCTCCGCCCGACTGAAAGCCCGGTTCTGCCCAGGCGCATTTTTTCCATGAAAAGTGTTTCTTTCGCTTAATCAGGGAGAAAAATACTTTCCGCGAGGCCTCAAGAGCTGAAGAAAAGCCGGAATTAACTGAAACTAAATAGTGTCTGAGTTTTTATTCTCAGGCCCCGATTCCAGCGAATCTTCCCGTGGTGCGGTTTCCATTATTGTCATACTCCCGAAAACCACATCTGCCTTTATTACCCTGTATGGCGCAGTCTTATTGAAGGCTTTATTCTTATAGGTATAATCGCCGAAACTGACAAGATTGCCATCAGGCATTCTAACTCCCGAGAAAGCCGCGCCTACCTTTACAATCGTAGGGACATCAGGGGATATCACAAGCACACTTGAACCAAATATCGTATTCACCTCAATTTTTTCATTTTCTTTTGTCAGCTTAGCGGTAGCATCGATCCGGGATGAGCCGAAGATCACATTGTATTCCCGGGCATCTTCTGTGATTGCCATGTCACTGCTCTGAAACACTGCGGAGTTCTTTGTGCTTCCTGTCCACGGTCCGCCAATGAGAACCCTTATGCCCAGATAGATCAAAACCACCGCAAATACAATTCTGAGCACTGGGATATTAACATTGAATACTATTCTGATTATAATTGCCGCACCTATAAGGATAAGTATTATACCCCAGAATACTCCCGAAAAAAGAAATCCCATTTTCAATTTTCTCCTCCGTTAAAATAAGCTGCATGTGTCAGAATTAGATGAATGCGCAACAAGCATTACAGATTAAATACTAGTATATTATTTGTGCAGTTTATCTCAAAGGATTCTTTTTACCGGAGCTTCTGAAATGAGAACAATTCTTGATGAGATCCGCACTGTACTGAATAACAGCAGTGATCCTGAAAATCGTGAATCGGGTCGGCGCTTTTTCAAAGAAGAAGTGAAACTTTATGGAGTAAAGACCGCAGAGGTGGGAAAAATCTCCAGACAGTACTTTAAAACGCTCAATGGCTCTAACAAAAGTGATATTTTCAACTTATGCGATGAGCTCTGGAAGTCCGGTTACATGGAAGAATCCTTCATTGCGTGTGACTGGGCCTATAACCTCAACAAAGAATATGAACCCGGAGATTTTTCAATCTTTGAGAGCTGGGTCAGTCTCTACGTTAACAACTGGGCCTCCTGTGATACTCTCTGCAACCATACTATAGGCACTTTTATCGAAATGTATCCAAAATACCTTTCTTCGCTTAAAAAATGGGCAAAATCAGAGAACCGCTGGATGCGCCGCGCTTCTGCTGTCTCACTTATCATTCCGGCAAGAAGAGGCAAATTTCTGGATGAGATCTTCTCTATTGCCGATATTCTTCTACTCGATAATGATGATCTGGTACAGAAAGGTTACGGGTGGATGCTGAAAGCGGCAAGCGAGGCCCATCAGAAAAAGGTTTTTGATTTTGTCATGGAGAAAAGAGACAAAATGCCCAGAACTGCATTGAGATATGCAATTGAGAAAATGCCTGTGGGAATGAAGAAAATGGCCATGGAAAAAGGTTAGACGCAATAAACCGGGCCAGAATGAAATTATAGCCGCCGCCGAAAACAATGAAAAAGACATGGCGCACGTCGCGAAACTGAAAGATGGAATTGAACGGATAGCAAATGGTTTGAAAAAATATCAGAAGTAAAAACTTGAATTAAACGGAAAGACGCAAAGGTGAAAAGAATACAGGAATATGAATACTGATTTTTTGAAGAGGGTGCTCCCTCTTTTGCTCCAGCCCGTCGAAGACGCCGGTCTTCCGCTATCACCCCGTGTTGTCCACCAGTTGTAAAGTCAGGTAATTTCATCACATTTTCAACCGCACTTGCGGCCGCACTGACGAACTGTAGGTAGATTAAAACGGGTTGTAGCCTCTCGGAAATCAGATAAGTAAAGCCGGTGAATATAACGTGTCAGGATTGTAAATGAGAACAATGTTAAGTACATGCTCAATTCCCCGGCTTCATGTTAAAAACAGGTCGTATAAACGCTCCGTTTTTACAGGATGGAATATAGTATTAACCACTAATAAATGGAACCGGGATTCTTCTAAACGCGAAGCGTTTACCCTTTGCGGCCTTTGCGTTTTAAATTCCGTTCTTTGATTATGAGAAATGATTTTTGAACCGGATTGATACAAGGAATTTAATTAAAGGGGACCTCTAAAAATTCATTTTCCGCTGCGGCCGGCTGCGAATTCTACTGCGCTTTGTTGCACTCAATCGACGAATCACATCGGATTCGCCTCTTTCGTGCGCCTGGCGCAGCGAATTCTCGCCCGGCCTCGCTTGAAAACTGAATATTTAGAGGTACCCTAAAGAAAACAGTATGTCCATAGTGCAACCATGCACATAAAACACCCGATTGAAAAACAGACCGCCAGCAAGCCAAAAACGTAATCCAACTGTAAAGCACTGAGTACAGTAGATTACAGCAGCGCTATAGCTTTTAGCCGATCTGTCTTGATTTTGTGCAAAATACCAGCGCCGATATATTTTAAAGGCAGAGAGGAAAAGGCCATTGGCCCATCAAACCTTTCACCGTCCATGGCGAATAGAAAATCAAAAACTACAATAGCCAATCATACTCCGGGAGGTTTCAGTGATTCCCTTAAAAGCTATTTCTACTGTCAGTTTGAAAGCTTCAATACGTATCACATATTATAACTGTCTGTGTTTTATAGTCATAATTACATCTCTTATGTTTACCTTTTGTACAGGTACAGACACAGGCACAAACACAGGTACAGACACAGGCACAATAACCGACATCGATGGCAATATTTATACAACTGTAAAAATAGGCAACCAGGAATGGACAGTAGAAAACCTTAAAACCACAAAGTACAATGACGGGACAGCCATTCCCAATGTAACTGAATCCGGAGTAGCAGGAGGGACAACTGGATGGTGGAATCTTTCTACCGGTGCATACTGCTACTACGATAATAATCCAGATTACAAAGCTAAATATGGTGCATTATATAACTGGTATGCGGTAAACACAGGCAAGCTCGCGCCGGAAGGATGGCGGGTACCAACGGATGCGGATTGGACAACTCTTGGGAATTACCTCATATCGAACGGATATAACTGGGATGGTACAACGACTGGCAATAAGACCGGGAAATCACTGGCGGCTCGGACGAATTGGAGCAACGATTCCGAAGCTGGCACAATAGGTAACGACCCGAGCAAAAACAACGCCAGCGGCTTCTCGGCCCTTCCGGGCGGTTGCCGTAACGTCGATGGTGATTTCCTCAATGTTGGCAACTACGGTTACTGGTGGAGTTCAATAGAGGGCGGAGCGGCACTCGCATGGCTCCGTCGCCTCGACTACAACAGCGAGCACCTGGGCAGATTTACCAACGACAAGGGTTGCGGGTTTTCTGTTCGTCTTTTGCGAGATTGACTATTTGTCCCTTTGGCTATTTTCCTTTATTTTCCCGCGACCCCGGAGCGAAGCGGAGAAGCGGCGCAAGCCAACCGGGTCGCGATTTTTTAAAAAAACACAGTGAACTACCGGTATACAAAGCGACATACGACTTATTACTTGCTATATTCCAATTCTCAAAGAACTTCTGCAAAGAGTACCAGTACACTGTCGGTGAAAGCCCGAAAACTCTTGTATTTTATAAAACCATTGGGGATTCTCTTTTATGGTGAACAGGGCGCTAAGTTTTCCCGCCCTGCAGAGCCCTTGAAGAATTAAGTACTGCAACCAGCGCCATACCCATGTCGGCAAAAACCGCTTCCCACATTCCCGCCAGCCCCACAGCCCCGAACCCTATAAACAAAGCCTTTACAGATAATGCAAGAATGATGTTCTGCCATACAATGGCCCTGGTCCTTTTTCCTGCGTTTATGGCTTCGGCTACCTTTGACGGGTGATCGGTCATAAGAACCACATCGGCGGTTTCAATCGCGGCATCAGAACCAAGCGCGCCCATGGCGATCCCGACATCTGCACGGGCGATCACCGGAGAATCATTGATTCCGTCACCCACAAATGCAACTTTCCCGCTCTGTTTTTGGGCGGCAGAGATCTCTTCAAAACGGCTCACTTTCTCCTCCGGAAGAAGCCCTGCATAGAATGAGTCAAGACCAAGAGCCCCGGCAACCGCACCGGCCGAGGCCTTATTATCTCCTGTTAACATGGAAACAGTCTGCACCCCGGCTTTTCTGAGCATCTGAACAGCTTGTAACGAGTCCTCTTTAAGTTCATCACCAATAATAATATATCCTGCATAAGTGCCATCGATTACCACATGCACCACCGTGCCTTCTACGTTGCAGCAGTCATGCGCTATTCCCTCGCGGTGCAGAAGAGCATCATTTCCAGCGATAATTGCATACTTTTCTGTACGCACCTTGACGCCAAATCCGGATATTTCCTGATGATCTAGAATCTGCTCCGTCACATCCCCCCTCCTGTGTCCGGCAGCCTCGATAATTGATCCTGCGATCGGGTGGTTTGAAAAAGTCTCCGCAATCGCCGCGAACTTTAGAATATCAGAAGCAGAGTGTCCATTGCGTGTCACAGTTTCTTTTACTTTGAAAACGCCTTTCGTAAGAGTTCCCGTTTTGTCAAACACGACAGTTTTCACTCCGGCAAGCACATCGATAAAAGTAGACCCCTTTACAAGTATTCCTCTTTTTGAGGCCCCGCCTATTCCGCCGAAATAACCAAGTGGAATGGAGATTACAAGGGCACATGGACAGGAGATGACTAATAGCACAAGTGCACGGTAAACCCAGGTTTCAAATGTCTGACCGGGTACAAGAAGCGGAGGCAACAGTGCGATGCACAGAGACAGAAAGACTACTGCAGGAGTGTAATACCTGGCAAACCCGGTAATAAACTGTTCTGTCCTTGTCTTCTTTGCGTTTGCGTTTTCGACAAGGTCTAATATCTTTGCCATAGAAGAGTCTGCAAAAGCTTTTGTGACTTTGATGGTAAGAAGAGCGCTGATGTTAACCTCACCTGCAAGCACAATATCACCGGGATTGACAGTTGATGGAACAGGCTCTCCGGTAAGAGCGGAAGTATTAACAAGAGAAGAGCCTTCTTTTACCACACCATCAAGCGGTATTTTCTCTCCCGCCTTTACCAGTATTACCTCTCCGGGCCTCACGGTTTCCGGAGAAATCTTCTTTGTCAAATCACCCTGTTTCACTACCGCATAATCTGGCCTGATTTGAAGAAGAGCTGTAATTGACCTGCGGGAACGTGATACGGCCAGATTCTGAAGAAACTCCCCGATTTTGAAGAAAATCATCACACCAATGGCTTCTGATATGGCATGAACAGCAAATGCCCCGAGTGTTGCAATGGCCATGAGCACATTTTCATCGAAAAACCCGCCCCTGGTAACAGTGCGGAAAGCGCTTTTTAGCACATTATATCCCGCCAGAAAATAGGCAGCAAGCGCGATTGCGTACTCGACAACACCCCAGCCACGGGCATGAAATGTGCCCTCAAAGAAGAGCACAATGAGAAAGAGTACGAGCGCTATAGAGATGGTTAATATCTCTTTTTTTGGCCTGAACCCGGGTTTCTCTTCTTTCAGCGGTTCCGGAACAGAAATATCAACTTCAGGCTCGATCTTTTTAATCTCCCTGCGGACAGTCTCAATATCGGTAGTATCGATATGCAGAGTAAGTGATGCATAATCCAGAGAGACCTCGCTGACCACCGGGAGTTTCCTGAGGTGATCTTCAATCCTGGATGCGCAGTCAGCGCAGTCCAGCCCTTTAACGTTGAATTTTTTCATAGTTTTATAGACCTACTCTTCTACATGCTCCATCCCAAGCTTCATTATACCCTCAACATGCTCATCCGCGAGCCTGAAATACACGATTTTTCCCTCCCTGCGGTAAGTCACAAGACGAGCCTGCTTAAGAACCCTCATCTGATGAGAAACTGCGGACTGGGTCATGTTGAGAAGCGCGCTGATATCGCATCCGCACATCTCACTTTTACTGAGCGCATAAAGTATGCTCATCCTTGTGCTGTCCCCCAGAACGCTGAAAAAATCGGCGGTATCCATGATCGATTCTGAAGATGGCAGGTCTTTTCTGACTTTCTGAACGATATCCTGATGGATTATTCTTGAATCGCAGGCAGCAAGCTTTTTCCGATGGTTCAGCATAGTGTCCTCATAGAGATTACGATTTATCACTTGAATAAGTGTTCAATTGAACTATAAACCGCACAAGAGAAGATCAAGTCACCCGGGGTGAAACAGTGACTTGAATTGTTAAACCTGAAAATCACCTTAACTGCACTGTCCAGATATAGAGGGCAGTTTATCCCTTACACTCCAGAAGATTCCATCTCTATGTTTTCTGTCTGAAGCAGCCCCGTGCTGAAATACCTCTCGGCGCGGTCCGGAAGAACGGTCGCCACAACAATCCCGGGATATTTCTTTATTATCTGACGAGCCGCCCATACATTTGCTCCTGATGAGGTCCCCACAAGAAGAGAATTGAAGCGGGCAAGTTCCCGGGTTGTCATTATGGCCTCTTCATCGGTAACTTCAACGATTTCGTCTATCAGGGTAACATCCAGAATATCAGGGATGAACCCGTCACCAATTCCCTGTATCTGGTGCAACCCGGGTTCATGTCCCAGCAAAGCACTCCGCATTGCCGGTTCTACGGCTATAATTTTAATATCAGGATTATGTTCTTTGAGAAACTTCCCTATCCCCTGCAATGTTCCGCCGCTTCCGATACCTGCAGCAAAAGCATCGACCCTGCCGCCGCACTGACGCCACAGTTCAGGGCCTGTAAACTCATAATGCGCCCTGGGGTTGTCGGGGTTTTTGAACTGCTGAAGCATATACGCGCCTTTTTGCTTCACGATCTCTTCGGCTTTGGCTACAGCACCGGCCACCCCGTCTTCATCGCAAGTTTGAATGAGATTTCCCCCGAAGGCCCGGATTATGTCTTTTCGTTCGCGGCTCATCCCTTCCGGCATCACTATGTAAACATCGTAGCCTTTTGCGACTCCCACCATTGTGACACCGATACCGGTATTACCTGAAGTAGGCTCAACGATACTCATGCCTGGCTTCAGATGACCGTCTCTTTCCGCGGCCTCGATCATGGAGAGCGCAATTCTGTCCTTGATGCTTCCACCGGGGTTGAGAAACTCGGCTTTAGCTACAATTGATTCGCCCCTGAGTGAAACAAGAGGGGTGTTTCCTATCAGATCCAGAATATCACTTGATTTCATAATGCCTGCTTTTTTGTGTGAAATAAAATCAGAAAATAGATTTTGCAGACCATTGCTGGATAATGTATCCTCCGTCGTAGAGGTCACTTGAAGAGAAGAAAGGAAACCGATGATACAGCAGGACACGGTCGGGGGGCGACCGTGGCACACGGAAACTGGCTTTGGGTGAACACTCGGGCATGAAAATTATCTAAGATGATTGAAAAATTGCGATGGTTTAATTCCCTTCAGTTTTTTCCGAACTCAATTTTTCTTCTCTGTACTGTGGTGGCAATTCCCCTCCCCTCTTCTCTCCTGTCCCTCCAATCCCCTCTCCGCTCTCCCCGCGCCTCCGGCACATAATTCGCTCCCTAAACTCTATTCGACAGGGACATTACATGAAAAGCGGAAGACTACTGTGGCCTGATATACTTAAAATTCTCTCCATCTATGGTGTTGTCCTGATCCACAGCGCAGCCCCGATGCTTACCAGATACGACTCTGTCGGGATGCAGAACTGGTGGGTTGCCAACATTTACGATTCACTGGTCAGATGGTGTATCCCGGTTTTTTTCATGGCCAGCGGAGCATTTCTGATTGCAAAAGCAGGCAAAGAATCCCCGGGGCAATTCTTTATGAGACGCTCCCGGAAAATAATTGTTCCTTTTTTAATCTGGAGCGCTGTTTATTTCCTCTGGAGAATCTATCTCAACGGAGAGGATCTCCAATGGACAAGCTTTTTTTCGATGCTTTTCAGGGAGCCTATCTACTACCACCTGTGGTTTATCTACATTCTCATCGAGCTTTATCTGCTTGCACCGGTGCTGGGGGTATATGTCAAGAGTGCCGGGATGAAAAACCAGCTCTATCTCTTATCTTTATGGTTCATATTCTGCTCTATTCTGCCCATGCTTGAAATCATCTGTGGTTTTCAAACCATTCTCTCAATCGGGAGCACAGTTTCATTTATCAACTATGCAGGTTACTTTTTCCTGGGATATTTTCTGCATGACATTAAGCTCAAACCGGTGTACCTGCCTTTTCTTTTCCTGCTCTTTGCGCTTGGATTTCTGGCAACAGCCTACGGGACATTTTATCTATCGATTATCAAAGGAAATGGAACTTTCTCGGGAGTTTTCTATGAATACTACACAGTAAATGTACTTGCGATGTCGGTTTCAGTGTTTCTTATCATAAAGAGTATTCCAGTTTTTCAGGTTTCCTCAAGGGGCATTCTAACAGGAATTATTGCGGCATGTGTGCCCGGGATCTACTTTGTCCATGCTATTGTCATTGCAGTTTTTAAACGCAATCTTCTCGGGTTCACTCTTTCAGAAAGCTCCCTGAGACCTTCTATCGGTATCCCTGTTTTTGCGCTGGCAGTTTTTGGTATATCCCTTGTCATAACTCAAATTATCAAAATTATCCCCGGGATAAGATGTGCAATACCATGAAAAACAAACTGCATGTTATAGTCGTGTTATTCCTGAATTCCGGCCTGTTCCAGACATCTCCGGCACAACCTTCTCCAGACCTCTTTCTTATTGACGATTACGACTACAAGACATTCTACCGTATCGCAAGATCGCCAGTAAACAAGATGAACAAGTTTGCGGCCTGGGAAAAGGCTGCACCCGAGGTAAAGACTGTTCTTATAAAATCAACCCTTGACAGTTCAGAGCAGAAAGCTCTCTTTTACAATTCAGGGACAGCGAGAAAAAAGCCTCTTCTACTTGCGCTCCATTCATGGAGCGAGGATTACATACAGCATTTCAGCATCCCTTATGGAATCTTTGCGGTAAAAAATGACTGGGTGCTTATTCACCCGGACTACAGGGGCGCATTTACAAATCCCATGTCAACACTATCTGAATATGCCGTAGCAGATATACTTGATGCTCTTGAATATGCCAGGAAAAATGCAGATATCGACCAGTCACGCATTTATGTAACCGGTTTTTCAGGCGGTGGGATGGCCACGCTGATCATGGCAGGACGTTACCCGCACCTTTTTTCAGCTGCAGCGGCCTGGGTTCCGATTTACGATCTGGTGCAATGGTATGGCACAACCAAAAATGCAAAACACAATTATTCAAGGCACATCACGAATTCCTGTGGCGGAGCGCCTATTGCGGGCAGCAAGGCTCATGCTGAGTGTCTCAAAAGAAGTGTCAGCTCCTATCTCAAAAACGCCAGGAAAACCAATTTACCGATTTATATCGCAACAGGAGTAAAAGACGAATTTGTGCCTCCCAGTCATTCTATCCAGGCTTTTAACGACCTGGCCGATAAAACCGACCGGATTTCCGCGGAGGATATCCGCTATATTGACAAAAAGCGCAGACTTCCAACCCATCTAAAGGGTGAATTTTTTGACAGTCTCTTTACCGATGCCGGTCTGAGGCTTATTTTTGAACGAAAATCGGAAAAGGTGATTTTAAAAATTTTTGATGGTACACATGATGTCATCTATAATGCCGGACTCTACTGGCTCAGCAATCAAAAGAGGAAAACCCGTTAAGTCGCAATTTTCCCGATCCCTGCATCTATTCGGCAATTCACTGCTGTTCATCCTGTCTCTCTTCAGTTTGCACATTTACGGGCTGTCCTCAGGCATTGAGGAATCGCTTCTTGAGAGGGGGCTTATTGATGTAAAGAGTCTGGATTCCACAATTGAAGTAGAGCTTAAATACGCCGACAGCACCAACTTCATGGGTAAAGCAGTTTACGGCAACCTGAAAAGATGTTTTCTGAGACCTGGGGCGGCCATGAAGCTGGCTGAGGCAAACAGGTTTCTTAAAAGGCTCCGCCCGGAGCTTTCACTCCTTGTTGTTGACGGGTTACGGCCCAGGGCAATCCAGAAAATAATGTGGGATCATGTTAAAGACACACCTATGCAGAGGTATGTTGCGAATCCACAATGGGGTTCGATGCACAACTATGGATGTGCGGTCGATATAACCATTGTCGATTCCAACGGAAATCGTCTTGACATGGGTACTCCGGTGGATCATTTCGGTCCTCTGGCCCAGATACAGCTTGAGGGGTACCATCTAAAGACCGGTAAACTCACCAGAAAACAGTTTGTCAACCGTCTTCTTCTACGCAAGGTAATGACAGAAGCAGGTTTTTCAACTATCCCGATTGAGTGGTGGCATTTTGAGGCGTTCAGCAGGAAACATATAAGGGAAACTTATTCCATCGTGGAGTAAGGGAGGTGCAAAAAGGCGGGATAAAACGGATTTCTTTACGCTCACGAAATATCATAAACATTTTCTTCAAGTAATAAGCCAGTAGTTTTCCAGAAAAAAGTTAAGCGATACAGAGTTTTTTCACTTTACAGAAACCTCTTCTGTTTGGCAGGCTGCCGGTTCTCTTCTGGGTGTACCATTTTTTTAAAAGTTAAACTTATAAATGTTGCACTTGTAATTAACACAAAGATTCCAGCGGTTAAATACGGAGGCACCCCCAGAGTTGTCTCCTGGCTTTCCAGAGCCCTTGTATGAGATCAACATGGGCCGCAGCTATCTGCGCTATTATCAAAAATTTCTGGAAACCGGTTCTATTGGCTGTTAAAATCACATTCTGTAACTTTAGAATTCCGGCTTCTTTGATTTTTTACTGAAATGTGATACATATCACATACTGATTAGAATCTGGAATTTAATATATATTATCTAATTAAATACAGTTGTTCGAAACTCGATTCTGCAGAGGGAAGGCTATGAAAAAATTATTAATTGCATGCCTGTTGATTTTTTTGCCTGTTTCCGCAAAAATAATCTACGTCAGTCCAACAGGATCGGGAACCGCTGACGGGAGTTCTTTTGAAAACTCCATTGGTACAATACCGTCCGGACTTAATGCCGCGGTCTCCGGCGATACACTGCTCCTGAATAGTGGATATTACCTGGAATCATTTACAATTAGTTCATCATTAACACGCATTACAATATCATCTCAGTATCTCTCAACTGGTGACTCCAGTCATATCGCCGCAACAGTCATTGACTGTCAGAACAGAAATAACGGGGACATGATTCGTTCATATGCCTCCCTTGATACCACCTCTGCATTTATAGGAATCACCTTTCAGGATCTTCCCGATGCGGGCAATAATACTTCCGTTTACAATAATAATCTAAGTACCCTCACCGGTGGACCGAAATTTCGAAGATGCCATTTTCTTCACAATATCCAATGTTTTGGCAATGGTGATTTTGTTGTAGACAGTTGTTTTTTCAGCTATAATACCAAAGTTATATTGTCAAACGAAGGTTCATTGCATTTAAGGAATTCCATCATTGAAAATAATACCGGCATTATTAGTGCTACCAAACGGCTGGACGTATATAAATGTGAATTCCGAGATAATAAGCCTGCCCTCTATATGTTTCTCATTGGTTCAGGTCAGTACAAATTCTTCAATGAAACGATTTTTACCGGAAACGGAAGCAGTTCAACCCTTTCTACGATTGCCTACAGTGAGGGCGCGCCTTTTGATACCACCGTTTTCCAAAACTGCGTCTTCAGCAATGACACGGCACAGACTGCGTTATTTCTTAAATGCTTCGGCGTGACTTTCATAGGATGTCAATTTTACAACAACATTACCGGGGACGATGGAGGCATTTTTTACACTTGCAGGGATATTCAGCTGCGGAATTGTTTATTATACGCTAACTCAGGGTTGATTATTAATAATCAGTTTAATAGTTATCTCGCGACTATTTCCGGCACAACTATCGCCGACAACGATCCATCTGGAATAATCAGAAATTCTTCGGGAACATTGAATATAACCAATTCAATAATTACCGATCCTATTTCATCAAGCACCGAAGCCTATTACAGTCTTCTGACAATCAACCCGGAGCACCTTACCCCGTCTTCGAGCAATTGCATCATTAACCGCGATCCACTATTTGTAAATGCCACGGCCGGAGATTATCATTTAATGGGTTACTCACCGGCAATAGACGCTGGAAGCACTGATTCTTCGAACCTGAAAGAGGATCTGAGTTGTTACTACGTTAACGATAACAAGATTATCGATATGGGTTATTATGGCAATACACCAGAAGCCACATGCAAAAAGAAATCCACCGCTGACATGACGGTAATCGGTGAAATGCGACCAAATCTGTATCTTGACGAAGTTGTCTATGATACCTTGATTGTCAAGAACACCCATTCAACCGATACTATAATAACTTATGACAACGATTCTGTGACTTCCAACATTGGGGGCCTGACTTGCACAGGCGTTGTGCCCAACTACACGGCGTTAAAGCCTGGTGACTCCTGTTTTGCTTATTTCAGGCACGAAGGCATATCTGGAGGAAATGGGGGGGGAACTGTCACATTTGGTTTTAATGCTGACCAGAACAGCCGCTATTACTATTATTCCGGCACTGTTTCCAGCAAAAATTTCGACAATATCTTTTCAAACGATTGGATATGTCCCCCAACAGTAGTAGGATCTTCAACCACCAGCACCTTTCCTTTTTTAAACCTGGGGAACAATCCGATAACGATTACCAATATCACATTTTCCAGCTCGGTTCTGAGCCAGTTTGAGGTTGTCGGGAAAACCTATCCGTTTACGATACAACCTGGCGATTCGGTGACATTCTCTGTGACATTTTCTCCAACTGCACCGGTCTCCTATTTGATACCTATTGTGATATCCACCCCAAATATCGTCGGCGGAATCGACAACAGCCTCCAGTTCAGCAGCACCGGGATTCAAACAGGTATTACTGTCAGCCCTGATGCATTCACCTTTGGTTCGGTACTTCTGGGCGAAACTGATTCAACCAAGGTTCTTACCATTAAAAATGAAAACCCGGTTACGATCTCTATCACCGATATTACTTTCGACGATCCACAGTTTTCAGTTTCCGGAAGCACCTCGTTTTCTCTCTCCGCAGGGGATCTAAAAACTTTAAAAGTCAAGTTTACTCCCGACACTCTGGGGGTGACAATGGGAATACTTACGGTTCACAACACATCAGTACTCGACTCGACCTCAAAGGTTTCCCTGTCGGGCATCGGAGTTGAGGCCGGCATATCACTGAGCAAGACAGAAATAGACTTCGGCAATACTCCTGCTGGAACATTCAGGGATGATTCCATTTCGGTTACAAACAACGGTTCCGGAGTACTCAAAATCGATACAATCATTTCCAGCAATTCGAATTTTCTGGTTCTTGGTAATGCAGGTAAACGTCAGGTTGAGCCCAACGCGAATTTCTGGCTCAAGATCAGGTTCTATCCCGGTAATAGTACTGAGGCGCTATCTGAAAATATCAGCATTGTTTCCAATGCACAGCAATCTCCGCATCTTATCACGGTTACCGGCACCGGTACAAGGAGCTCGCTCAGCGCCGCGCTCTCCATAATCAATTTCGGCAAGCGCTCTCTAACATCCACCTCAGACACCACTATCTCCATTTCCAATAACGGCAACGCAACGGTTACAATTACAGATACGAATACGACAAGTGCGGCATTCTCTATCGTTACATTTCCAGAAACCATTGCCGCAGGAGAAAACGAGGATATCACCATTCGTTTTAAATCCCCGGTCGCCGATGGCGGAGATTTTCATGGAGCGGCAGTCAGCCTCGCCTATACCGACGGTTCCGAAAACGGATCGATCTCTGTCACAGTATCCGGAACTGCTGCCGCAAAGCCATATTGCGACACAATAAAAATCTCTCCCGCGACTGTCACCTGGGATACAATCGGCCAGGTTGTGTTCCAGGCATCCGCCGACGACTCAGATGACGCGGGCACAGGTGCACGCATTGCAAAGTATCTCTGGTCCTCCTCCATCGACGGAAAGCTTTCATCCTCAACGTCAAGTTTTACCCTCCAACCATCGGATCTTTCCATAGGCACGCATTCGATCACTTGCCGGGTAATCGACAATGAAGGCGATACATCCTCAACTGTAACGAATTCAATTACAGTCACAGACCGTCCTCCTTGTGCAATGATAAGCTCCATCACTCCCGACGGCTTGATCATCAAGGGCAGCGGCGATGTTATTTTCTCCGGCAGAGGCTGGGATCAGGACCAGTTTGCCAAAAACAGCTACGACAGCTTGAAAAGCTTTCAATGGTACTCGACTGCCCAGGGACTCCTGGGAGCGGGGAAAACCTTGACAATCAGCTCCTCGACACTTCAGCTGGGCAACCACGGGTTTTATATCAAGGTGGTGGACAATGAAAATTCGACCGCCTACTCTGACACTCTTCTGGTACCGGTACAGGCGGGTATCGGGCGCGCTTTAATCGTTGCCGGAACCGCGTTTGACGATCACACTTATTTCACCAAAAACATCGCACCCAACTGCAACTGGGCATATACTAAACTGCTTGATCGTGGTTTCACCCATGAGCAGATTTATTACATGAACCCGATAGGGTGGCAGTCGCTTAAAGAGCCCTACACCAACTCAAAGATCGTCGACACTACCAGCGTGACACTTGATGTATTACGCTCATTTCTGCTGAAAAAGGCAGTGAAAAACGATGTGCAGAACTCGGTACCACTGGTTCTTTATTTATTGGGGCACGGTTCATCAGCTCTCAATAACGGCAGATTTTATCTTAATAAAACTGAGTACCTGACACCCGATACCCTTTCCGCCTGGCTTAACAGCTACGGCGATCTGCCCTCCACATCGCAGATCATTGTTATCCTCGATTTCTGTTACAGCGGCAGCTATCAGTCAAAACTGCGCACCTCCTTTACTCAGAATCGTATAATCATTTCCTCGTCGGACGCCTCAACAGCTGCTTATTTCAGTAACGGAAAATGTTTCGGGTGGAACATCTGGAACAACGTCTACCAGGGCAAAAACCTCGCGACGGCATTTACTAATGCCCTCAACTGGTCCAATGCTAACGCACCCGGGGAAAACAAAGCCAATCCGCTCCTTAACTGCGACAACAACGGCACCAATAATGCTGCCAATGATTATGAAATAGCCGGAACAGTTTTCATCGGCGGCAGCCAGCAATTGCAGGCATTGACTTCAGAGATCGATTCCGTGACAGCAGCCGCATCCGAAGAAGGAATAACGATATCTGCACACCTACACGGGACGTTCAGCGCGGTATGGAGCCGTCTTTACGCCCCGGGTTTTGATCCCTCAGCACAGCAGAACGCTCCTTCAGTTGAGTTGACAAAGGTGAACGACACGCTTTGGAGCGGGGTCTATACCGGAAGTCGCATCCTGGGAACCTATCTCATCGTGACCGAAGGCAGTGACGGCGATGAGAAGTACGTGATGGGATTGCCTTGTGAGGTGGTCAATGATATTGCTGTTGACACTGAAAACCATCCATCTATTTCCAGACTTCCGTCAGTCGTTTTTCTCGGAACCGCATATCCCAACCCTGTCGCAGGCAAGGCTCTCATATCTTACGGATTGCCCAAAGCGATGAAAGTACAGATCTCGCTGTATGATCTGCGTGGGAGACTGGTCGCGACGCTGGTTGACGCAAACAAAATCGCAGGATACCATCAGGCACTCTGGGATCTGCAGTCAAATAGCCGGCAGGTAGGAAGCGGGAATTATATCTGCAGACTCGTGGCCGGCAGGAAGGTGATCACAAGGCATCTGATGGTAGGAAAATAGTTTACTGTTTCCCGGACGATTGGGACAAAGAATGTTCCAGTCGTCCCGGGAATATGCTGAGAGATAATACACTGAAACGGGGAATCAACATCTCTGAGAGCCTCAGCTGACGGGTATGTAGCGATTCAGGGATATGGCCCAACCGGGTCATATCCCTGAATCTTATGGGTACCTCTAAAAATTCATTCTCCGCTGCGGCCGGAAGCGAATTCTACTGCGCTACCGTTGGTGTCCATTATCCCACATTTGTGAGCACTCATCGTGAGCGCGAAGCGGAATAAAAATAAAATGGAAAATAATCATAAATAAAGACCGGAATTTAAAACGGTAGAGTAGACGCGGGTTTTGACGCCGCGCCCCTCGTCGAACCGTACATACAGATTTCCCGTATACGGCTCTCCCATAGACTTCACATACGGTACACGCAACAAGCTCACGAGATCT
>JAAYYB010000184.1 GCA_012515615.1 Fibrobacter sp. | reverse complement strand
GGGAATGTCGTAGGCGGCCAGGACCTGTTTGGCCTCGTACTCGGAAAGGGTTTTGCGGCCCTGCTTCAGAGCCTTTTCGATGATCTTTGCGGCTTTTTCGTTTTTCATTTTATTCTTCCTCCATAGTTCGGTACAGTTCGGAGGTCATTTCCTAGCCTTAGGTTTCCTGTTTTTTGCGGCGGCCCGAAAAGACACCTGGCAATTCGTCCAGTAGTCGTTGCCGCCATTGGCGGATCTGGTTGGGATGAACGACATATTCGCCCGATAGCTGGGCTATGGTCTTCTCCACTTTCACGGCTTCGATGGCGACCCTGGCTTTGAATGCTCCATCGTGGTTTCTTCGCAAGCTTTTGGCCATTTCGCCCTCCCTACTCAGGTACGGCAGACTAACATGCACCTCATTTACTTGTCCAGTTTCGGGTGAGTCTTATCTCCGTGATGGTCAGGGCAGGTAATGTGAAATTTTTGGTCAGGAAAATCAGTTTTTTGCTCTGATTCCCCTCGTAATAAGCAATGCGCCTGAGCCTTTCGGGATAAGCTTTCCTTGTATAATAGCCGTGTAAGGTGACCACTTGGTCGAGTCTCAGTCCGGCTGTTTTGTCTATCTTATGGTAATGACAATGATCGTATCTGGCGTTGCTCTTGGCACGTGTCACAAAGTTGGCTGCCACTTGATGCAACCTGTAAAGACGAACGTAATCCAGATACCCGCGATCCATGATGTAAATGGCTCCGGTTTCTATTGGCAGTTTGTCGAGAATGTTGACTCCGTGAACTTTCCCGTTGGCAATAAAGGCGACCGTTGGAAGGTTTCCTTTCAAATCGAGCAGCGCATGCAGCTTCACCGCGCCCTTGTTCTTGCGGAATGTCGCCCACGGAACAAGCGACAAACTAAGGTCGATGGTTGTTGCGTTTAGCGCGTAGGTGGTTTGTTCCAGCTGAATCGTCGGCCCATAATCTTCGAGCTTTATGAATGGGGATTTGGCCAAAGTCGGCATAGATGCGCCAGTCTCTTGTCTGGTTGGCATGAGCCAGTGTGTTGCGGAAGATATTGCCCCGAATGCCCATATGATAGGTCTTCTGTTTGGCTGTGCGAAGGCAGGCTTGAATATCCCGCAGACTCTCTGTAGGTCAGGTGAGCAAATGCCATGCTCAGAAATTGAACCCAACAGGAAAAGCTCTTGACCTTGTAATTTGCCGTGTATCTTTCGACGCATTGCTGGAATTCGTAAGTCGGCAAGTAATCCATGATCTGAGCAAATATCGTTCTTCCTGAATTCATGAACCATCTCCTCGCAATTTGATGCGAGACTATGGCCTTCCGAAAATAATATTTCAAATCGATAAATAATTATAATTGATTATTTCCATTGCTTTCTATAACTTACATCATCTCCTTGCAAAAACGTTGGGACAGTAGTGTTGACAAATAAAAAAACAAATAAAAAATATTTGACAAAGAGGTAATGTTTATTGTAATAAGCTACCGACCGGTCGGTCGGCAATTCGATTGATAAGTCTTAATAGGAGTAGGGGGTACATCTTGCTCAAGTTAAGCAACAACGATGAGAAAAAAGAATTCATTGCGAAAGCAGCGACGGTCGTTTTCAGCGATAAAGGCTATATGAATGCATCTATGCAGGATGTAGCTAGAAAAGCTGGTCTGAGCAAACCTGGTCTTTATCACTATTTCAAATCTAAAGAAGAAATTCTGGCACACATACTTATCAAAAACTCAGATATATTTTTAGAAAAGCTCCAGGAAACAATCAAAAAAAATAAGAAAGCGGGATTATCGCAGCGCGAATCATTTAGAAGACTTGTTCAAGCATATGCCGCTTACGTAAACAGTGATAGGCACAGACGCTTGATTGTTCTCAGGGAAAGACATCAATTATCAAGTCAGTATAGCGACCAGCTTTTAAAAAGAGAAAAGGCTATGTTTGTATTGGTGAGATCGCAACTTTCCTATCTTACTGATATAGACAAGACAGCGAATAAAAATGTAATCACCTTTCTTCTAATAGCCATGAGCCATTGGCTTGGATATTGGGTAAAAGACAATAAAAGATTAAGCCTGGAAGAAATTATTGATGAAAATATAAAAATAATTTTCAACGGTATTATGAAACGATAGAGGCTCAAAGGAGAAATTTTTTTTGTCTACTGTATAGACCGACCAGTCGGTCGATACTGGCGCACTCTTCGGAGGAATCAACAAGTATTTGAATTAGCGATTTTAAAAAAAGGAGGAAATATATGAAGTACGAACGTCTTGACAAGTATGTAACGACAGAGAAACAAAAAAAATTCGACAGGGACTTTTTCAAGAATGCCGAGCAGTATGAAGTGTGGGATGAAGTCAAAATCGGAGAGGAATACGAGGCTGCGCAGAAGTTCGAGGTGAAGGCTGAAGATATTAAGGCTTTTTCACAGGCGGTAATGGATCCGAATCCTCTATTCAATGATGAGGAATATGCCAAGAAGACAAAATGGGGTGGTTTGATTGCTCACCCCGTTTTCTACACAGCCATTGGATTTTATTGCACTGGCGTGGGTCCGAGCAACTGGATTCGAACACCCGGTGCATACAATCCTGGGCAGCTCAACATAATTTATGATCCATTCCGAGTCGGAGACATCATTACTCTGAAGCTAAAATCAACAGATAAGTGGATCAAACGAGGGAAGTATTATTTGCAATACCAACAGGACTTCATAGATCAATTTGGAAAGCTAAAAACCAGAAGGTGGCCCACACTAATCGTGCCACATACACGCGCCGAAATGGAGAAGTTTATCGCTGCCGGAAAATAGAAACAGACAAGAACGATTGTAGAATAAAAATGAATTATTTTAGATATTAGGAGGTTTAAAATGGCTCTAGATTTTAATAGTGTAGAATTAGGGACGAAGCTGCCGGATGTTGTCCGAAAAGTGAACCATGATGTAATAGATCGATTTGCCGTGGGATCATTCGATTATAATCCGATCCATCTTGACCCAGAATGGAAAAAGAAAATGAATCTCCCCGGCGGAAAATCAAATATTGGTCATGGTCAGATGACGATGTCATTCATGGCGAGCGTTGTTACTGACTGGGTATGCCCTGCAGGCGGGATGGTGTCAAAAATTGATGCAAAGTATATTAAGCCTGTCTTACCCGGGGATGTTATTACGTCCTGCGGGACAGTAACAGAAAAGCATTTTCATGGTGCCGGGAAAAATTTCGTCGTGGTTGAGGTATTTGCCCAGAACCAAAATGGAGAAAAAGTAGCTGTCGGTGAAGTAGAAGCTATAATCCCGTAAAAAATGCAGACAGCTTTCCAGTCTCGTTTTGGGAGTTCTCACGTATTCAAGATACGTGGATGCGATAATATGGCTAGATTTTTTTAAGAATGAAATTAGGCGATGCAATGGGGCAATCTGATGAGGAGGTTTGATATGGAAGATGTGGCCATTATCGGTGTCGGCCAAAGTAATTTTTCCCGTAAATGCGGTGTTCCCGTGACGGAACTATGCTTTGAAGCCTATAGAGAGGCTATGACGGGGCTGGATGTAAATGCTTCGCAGATTAAGGCTTCAATCGTATGCAGTTCGGCTATTGATAAACAACGTTCTCTGGAAGGTCCAGTTAATAATTACTTGGGTTTGTGCCCGAGTCCGACCTTCATGGTGAACAATGCGTGTGCAGCAGGGAGCAGCGGCTTAAGAATCGCGTGGTCATTTATAAAGTCAGGCCTCTATGATGTCGTTGCTGTCGTGGGTGTGGAGAAAATGTCGGGGCTTGAATCCAGAGAGGTTGCTGAACTTATGGGGCGAGCCTACGACATCAGCTGGGAGTCCTCCTTTGGCGTAACTATGCCGGCCGGATATGGCATGCATGCGCGGGCGCATATGGAAAAATACGGCACAAAAGAAGAGCATCTAGCCGGTGTGCGAGTCAAGAATTCCTTTTATAGCCAAATGAACGAGAAGGCGATATTCCGTAAATTGGTTACACTGGAGGAGGTCATGAAATCCAATCCGGTTGCACCTCCATTGAAAATGATGGACTGCTGCGCGAACGCTGACGGATCCTCCTGTTTGATTGTAGCCAGAGGCGATGTGGCAAAACGCGTGTGTAACAAGCCGATATGGATTGCCGGATTGGGTGCGGCCAGCGACAGCGGGCTTAGCCAACGAAAGAGTTACACCAGCCTATCCTGCGCTAAAATAGCGGCGGAGCAGGCTTACGCGATGGCGGGAGTAAAGCCGGCGGATATAGATGTTGCGGAAGTTCACGACTGTTTTACCATTGCTGAGATTCTGGCGTATGAGGACCTGGGATTCGCTAAAAAAGGTGAGGGCCCAAAACTGATTGAGAACAAGGATACTTACCTGGAGGGAAGAATTCCAGTGAACGTGGACGGGGGTCTTTTGTGCAAAGGTCATCCTGTGGGTGCCACGGGTGGATCGCAGATCAGGACGATTGTGAGGCAGTTGCGTGGTGAATGTGGTCCCGTACAAGTCAATGGTGCAAAAATTGGTCTTACTCATAATGTCGGTGGTATTGGCCATTACGCGAATGTAACGATTTTAAGGGGGTAATAATGGGATTCGAACGATTTGGTATCGTGAATTATACTAAGGAAACTAAAGTAGTAGACTTCGTGAAACATCTGGACGAAGGAAAGGTTATGGGAACCCAATGTACGAAATGTAAAGCAAAATATTTCCCCCCCAGAGCGGATTGCCCTGCATGTCTTTCAAGCTCTTTTGAGTGGATAGAGATGACCGGTAAAGGAAAGTTGATTACGTTTATAAATGTAAACTATGGACCGATAGGTTTCGAAGACAAGGCACCCTATACGCTCGGCATAGTAGATTTCGGCGAAAGCTTGCAGGCGTTGGCTCCGCTGGATAAAGACATTAAAAAAGAAAACGTTAGCATAGGGATGAATCTGGAAATTAAGCCGATACTGCTTGAAGGCGGTGGGCTTTCGTATGAGTTTAGAACTGGCAAATAATAATAATTGAATAACGACGAACTGCCCCACAAAATATTTTGCGGCAATTGTTTCTTTTCTCAACAGTGATGGTGCACAATGGTTTTTATAGGCCGACCATCAATGAACAGATGTATTGTACTGTAGGAAATGAGGGAGACATATGTTTGCCAATTACAACGACCTTACCGTAGGAAACTTTTTTGACAATCAACTTAGAAAACGTCCCAATGACGTCATTCAGATATTTGAAGATGGCCAGCGGCAGACATATGCGCAATTAAACAACCGGGCAAATCGACTGGCAAACGGATTACTCCGATTGGGAATTAAGAAGGGAGATTTCGTTGCACTTTACGCAATGAACTGCCTGGAATACACGGAACTCGAGTTGGCATGCGCACGGATAGGCAGTGTGATCGTGTTGATGAATTGTTATTTACCCAAGGAGAAGATCGTCGACGTACTAAAGATTACAGAAATCAAAACACTTGTATATGAAGATCAATACAATGACATAATTGAATTCTGCAAGACCAAAGTTAAAATGCCGGATCATCTCATCGTGATCAAGCGCGATAAATTTGAACAGGGTAAAGGTGTCATTGACTATAATGATCTGATTCAGAGTTCACCGGACCGAAAACCGCATGTGAAAGTATTGGCCAGTGACCCCTATATGATGCTTTTTACAACAGGAACGACTGGTGAACCGAAGGGTGTCTTAAAATCAATGGCGGGTATCTATTTTCATGCTTTGTCTAACAACTTCTATAGTGATTACACTACTGCAGCTCAAAGAATGAATGCAGCGCCATACTCTAAAATCAGACATATGATCGTCCCGCCACTGTTTCATATCGGTCCGCGGGTTTACCCGTTGTATTGCTTTATGATGGACAGATCCATGGTCATTATGCGGAAATTCGAACCGGAAAAATTTCTGTGGTTAATTGATCACGAGAAAATTAATGGCGTATGGATTCAACCTGCTATGATGTTCCGGATCAAGCAATTATCTGAGAAGTCTCTAACCAAATATGATTGTAGCAGCGTTGTGTCGGTGATTGGCGGTGGTGGTGCCATTAAGTTGGTAGAGATGGAAGAAATGCTGAAATTTTTTCCAAATGCGACATTCGCCTCCAATTACGGATGTACTGAGGCTGGATCTACAGCGATAGTGTCAGGGGACGAGCTCCGCCGGACCAATGAAAAAAATTTAGGCCGTCCGTCTCTGTGTGCTGATTTAAAGATTGGGGATGAAGAAGGAAATGAATTACCCAAAGGACAAGAAGGCCGCATTTGGATTACTTGCCCGGGACTGCCAATTAATTGTGAATATTATAGGAACCCGGAAAAAACGCGTGAAAGTTTCAAGGATGGATGGGTGTTTGTCGGTGATTTGGGGTACCAGGATGATCAAGGGTACACATATTATACGGGGAGAGAGATAGATTTTATAAAAAGCGGCGGCGAGAAAATTTCGCCGCTCTCCATTCAGAGCGTGCTCCTTACCATGAGTGAAATTGCGGCAGCGGAGGTAATAGGCGTTCCGGACGTACAATGGGGGGAGGCTGTAAAGGCAATCGTGATCCTGAAGAAAAATTCTTCTATCACCGCTAAAGAAGTGATTGCATATTGCAGAGGTAAACTGGCCAAGTACGAAGTCCCGAAAAGTGTTGAATTCGTGGATAATTTTCCGGTGGGACCTACTGGTAAAGTTTTGCGTAAAGAGTTGAAGGAGATATATTCGGAACCGAAATAATATAATCCTTATGTTCTTGAAGATTACCGCCGTCCTAAATAGCGGCAGTTAACAACTTGTAATATATGGTTATAGTTTGACACAATTTCGTGATGTGGAAAGGATTATAAAATGAATACTCAAGATCTGCGGTTCGTTCTGTTTGAATTCTTGAAACTAGACCGGCTGATGAAGTCGGAAAAATTCAGCCAATTAGAAATAAACGATCTGGATATGACTTTGAAAGAAGCAGAGAAAATTGCGATTAACATCCTTAGTCCGGCAAATAAGGAAGGCGACCGCGAGGGCTGCCATTTAGAGAACAGTTCAGTACGCGTACCAAAATCCTTTCACCGCTGCTGGCGAGCATTGGCGGAAAATGGCTGGATAAGTTTGGCTGAAAACCCGGATTTCGGAGGGCAAGGCCTTCCGCCAATTATCGAGACGGCCGTCAAGGAGCTCTTCATTCGTGCGAACATGGCATTTTCACTCTACCCTGGCCTGTCGGTCGGCGCTTGTCAGTTGATTGAATTGAATGGACGTGATGAAGACAGGTCGCTTTTCTGCCGAAACATGTATTCAGGAAGATGGGCGGGAACAATGTGCCTAACGGAGCCAGAAGCAGGATCCGACCTGGGCGCGATCAAAACAAAAGCGATACCTGACGGCACAGAATACAAAATAAAAGGGACTAAGTGCTTCATTTCAGGAGGAGACCATGATCTGACGGATAATATCATCCATCTTGTACTGGCTCGGATCGAAGGCGCTCCAGAAGGCACAAAGGGACTTTCGCTTTTTATTGTCCCCAAAATCTGGGTCGAAAAGAATGGCAATCTGGGAAAACCAAACGATGTCAAATCAGTTTCTGTTGAGGAAAAAATGGGCATCAAGGGCTCGGCCACTGTCATGCTCAATTTCGGTGAAGATGATCAATGTCGCGGAATTCTCCTTGGAGAAAAGCATTCTGGGATTGCCAAGATGTTTCACCTGATGAATCGAGCCAGGATGAGCACCGCCTTGCAGAGTTTGGGACTTTCTGCAGCTGCCTATGAATGTGCTTTGGAATATGCCAAAAGCAGGATCCAAAGTCCGTTGATTACCAATCCGAAAGGAGGTTCTGTTCCCATCATTGAGCATGCAGATGTGCGCCGTATGTTGATGACCATGAAAGCGCAAGTAGAGGGAATGCGAGTTCTTTTCCTAAAGGCTCAAATGCTGCTGGATATGTCAAAGTACGCAGAAGATCCGAAAGAAAGAAAAAAATGCGGGGAGATTGCTGAGTTCATGATTCCCCTCTGCAAGGCCCATTGTTCTGATACAGCCTATTTAGTATGCAGGGATGCTGTGCAGGTGCTTGGAGGGTATGGTTTTACGAAGGATTATTCAGTAGAGCAGTATCTGCGCGATTGCAAAATAGGTTCCATTTGGGAGGGTACAAATTTCATCCAGTCTTTGGACGTCGTGGGGAGAAAATTGCGTCCAGAAGGAAATCATTTCAACTCTTGGATGGAAGAAATTGAAAAATTCATATTGGAAAATACAGGAGATGCAGATTTTGATGCGGAAACTGCGTTGCTCAGGGAGGCTGCGGAAAAAATAAAGCACGAAGTTGAAAAGACTCTGCAGCTGTTTGGACAGAAGGAAACAAGAGCAAATGTCACACTTTTCTCTACCAGGCTTCTTGACAGCTGTGCGGAGTTGAACATCGGATACCTTTTGCTGTCAGAGAGCATGCTGGCACGGAAATTAATGGAACCGCTTAAAAGTAATTCTGAGGAAAGAACTTTTTATGCGGGGAAGATCAGCACGGCAAAATTTTACATAAGAAATATATTGGTAAACATATGGGGACGAAGCAAGGCATTTGATCTGTTTGATGACTCGGCCTTGAAAATGTCGCAAGAGGGATTCTAAACCTTTTATTTAAAATTGTCATACAAAGGGGGAAGGCGCTGATGGCAGAATTTCTTCAACAGCTACTAAATGCTACGGTCTTGGGATGTGTTTATTGCCTGATCGCGTCTGGATTAACAATCGTTTACGGAATCATGAAGGTTCCGAATTTTGCACAGGGCAATCTGTACATGTCGGGCGCATACTTGGCGTTTTTTTTGGCGTCGTTATTCAACTGTAACTACTGGGGTATCATGGTACTTGTGGCGCTGATTATGGCGCCTCTCGGTATCATAATAGAACATTTGTGTTTCAGGCCGCTACGGGATAAGCCGCATGAAAATTCATTCGTCATGGCCTTGGGCGTTCTAATGGCGATCGAAGGTTTGATTGTCCTTGCCTTCGGTGGAGAGTATGTAGAGGTTAAAGGCCCTTGGACTGGAATTCTGAGTTTCGGCGGTATTTCTATTGCATTCCAGAGAGTACTGGTGGTCGTAGGCACTGTTTTGGTCTTGTGTGGGCTTTATTATTTTCTGCGGAATACGAAGAAAGGCATGAGCCTGGAAGCGATGAGCCAAAATAAAGAACTGGCTCTGACGCTTGGAATAAATGTTGATAGGATGACAATGTTAGCTTTTGCTATAAGCACAGGCCTTGCTGGCATCGGCGGAGTCCTGATGGCACCGGTCAGTGCCGTTTATCCGGAAATGGGAATGCCTCCATTACTTGTTGCTTTTGCCGCCGTTATTTTTGGAGGCATGGGAAGTGTTGCAGGGGCAGTTATAGGTTCTTTTCTCATGGCAGGAGCGCAGGTATTTTCCACGCAGTATATTTCCAGTGTGGCGAGCGATATGGCTGTTTTCGGATTGATGATCATCACCCTTCTTTTTCGCCCGCAGGGTATTATGGGAGGTAAAAAATAATTATGACAGGTTTCTTTTTGTCTCGTAAATTATGGATGGTTTGCGGAATTGCATTTCTGCTGGTTTTCCCCCTTTTCCTCCCCACAGATATCAAGCCGTTTCTCTTGTATCTGGCTTCGTTAATCTTTTTATGGACCATGCTGTGCGTGAGTCTGAACTTGATTTTTGGATATGCGGGTCAGCTTTCTCTGGCCCAGGGCGGTCTATTTGGTACAGGCGCTTATGTAGCGGCTATACTGACTGTTCATTATGGTGTAAATTTCTGGTTGGCTTTTCTGGTTGGCGGATTTGCAGCCGGTATGCTTGGTCTTATCATTGGCATCCCCTCCCTAAGATTGCGCGGTCCTTACTTTGTTATTGTCACAATGGGCTTCAATATCATTCTGGTTTCAATCATTGAAAATCTGGGTGAATTGACCGGCGGAGTTACTGGATTATTAGGCATTCCGCCAGTCTCAGAAATCGGGAATATAACGTTTGAGTCTAAAATTAAATCGTACTATTTGATTCTTATCATTCTCTTCATATTTTGGTTTGTTGTTTATAGGATTAGAAATTCCCGGATGGGCCTCTGCTTGAATGCTCTAAAAAACGATGAAGATTTATGCCAATCCGTGGGAATCAATACCATGTTTATGAAATTGCAAACATTTATTATAAGCAGCGTTCTGGCAGGTTTAGGCGGTGCGTTGTATGGATCTTTCCTCGGAATTTTAACTCCCCGAGATGCCAGCTGGCATCTCGGATTTGATGCTTTAGTTTTTCTGATTGTAGGTGGCATCGGAACTATACCAGGAACAATCATAGGGCCTGCCATTATGTTACTCATCTCTGAACTGGCACAGTCTGTTGTTCAGATAGGCATGCTGATGAACGGGCTTATTCTCATTTTGCTGCTTATTTTTCTGCCGAAAGGCGTAGTCGGATTATTTGGATATATCAAGGATTTTTTGTATCGTTATAACGAAAAATAACTGAAAGGTAATTTTATGCTTCTGGAAGTTAAAAACTTAACAAAAAATTTTGGCGGTCTCCGGGCCGTCTATAATTTAAACTTTAGTGTTGAAAAGCATAAACTCGTTGGGATTATTGGGCCAAACGGTGCTGGAAAATCCACTTTATTTAATCTTCTCACTGGCTTTGTGCCTCCAACTACTGGAACGATAACGCTTGCAGGTCAAAGGATCGATAGTTATCGGACTCACCAGATCGCCAGAGCAGGTATATCTCGAACATTTCAGACTAACAGAATTATCGCAAATGAGACACTCATGAACAATGTCATGGTTGGCTTGCTGGCTAAAACACAGCATGGCTTTTGGGATGCGATGATAGGCCTGAAGAAAGAGGAAGAAGATCGTTTCCAATACCGGTGCCGGGAAGTGTTGAAGATAGTGGAATTGGAAGAAATGAGTGGGCGTGTTGCCAGTGGATTGGATCAAGAACAGCAAAAAAGACTGGCTATTGCGGTTGCCATTGTGAACAATCCCAAATTGCTGCTTCTAGATGAACCGACGGGAGGAGTAAACGTTGAGGAAATCGATAAGCTGACGAAGATAATCCGGCGCATATGGGAAGAAGGTATAACGGTCTGTCTTATTGAGCATAAGATAAAAATGGTCACGGAATTATGTGAGAAGGTTATTGTTATTAATTATGGTGAGAAGATTGCGGAAGGCACCCCCGAAGAAGTGATGAAAAATAAGGACGCAATCCGAGTTTATTTAGGGGAAGAAAATGTTGCTTGAAATAAAAAATTTGATTGCTTGTTATGGAAAATTCCAGGCATTACGTGAAGTCTCATTAAATGTTCAAAAGGGTGAGATTGTAACGATCTTAGGGGCTAACGGAGCAGGTAAAACAACACTAGTCAAATCCATTGTATCTTTGACCAAAGTTACCAAAGGGGAAATTATTTTTAATGGGGCACAAATAACCCGTCTCCCGAGTTATGAAATATTTAGGAGAGGCATTTCACTCTGCCCGGAGGGTGGCGGTTGTTTCCCTGATATGTCGGTCTACAAGAACCTGACTATAGGTAGTCTATTAATCAAGAATGCTTCAGATATTGAAAAAGAATACAAACAAGTGATTGAACTATTTCCAATCCTTGAAAAAAGAAAAATGCAGAAGGCAGGATCCTTAAGTGGAGGTGAGCGTCAAATGCTGGCCATCGGTAGAGCACTGATGGCTAGACCCGAGCTCCTCATATTGGATGAGCCCTCGCTCGGGCTGGCTCCACTCGTTATCAAATCCATTTTTGAAGTAATTGAAGAGTTACGAAAAAATGGATTAACTATTTTGCTAATAGAGCAAAATGCGCTGAAATCGCTAAAAGTAGCGGATAGAGGGTATGTTATGGAGCTTGGGAAAATTCTGATTTATGGAGGTAGTAATGTTTTGATCGAAGATCCTACTGTAAAAAAAGCTTATTTGGGGATGTAAAAGATTTTATTCCCCTACGACAATAATACGCGTT
>JAAYYB010000021.1 GCA_012515615.1 Fibrobacter sp. | reverse complement strand
TGCTTGAACTTGTGATACCAAAGAACGAAAGGGCGAAACCGAAAGCGATTGAAGTTAAAGTAAGCTGAAGTAGCCCCGATCTGAGGATGGCGATGGAGCCTGTCCGGGAAACCGGGCGGGCTCTTTTCATGAGATAACGGGTGGAGTCTTTGAACAGATGAGAAGTGACCGGATGCCGGTTTTCACCGGTATGACCAAAGGCGAAGTTATTGCCGGATGCAACCATCCTTGTCACAATACTTGAAGTAAAGTATAAGGTCCAAAGAAACCATCAGAAGATTTAAGATGTACATAGAGATAACCCAGTCAAAAGAGAAGAGCAGTTTGTGGATAATTCCGAAGGCATACCCTGCGATGACAATAGACATGAAAACCGGACTTTTCCCGGCTACCACCTTAGTGCGAAGTGCTTTACTGATTGAAATTGGCCAGCTGACCCCGAAGCAGATCAGCATGGCAAGTTCGAAGAAACTCATAGGTTCAGATCGATTTGTCCCTGGAAAACTTTTCTGGCCGGACCGGTCATATAAACCGGATCATCATCGTTTCCGCTCCATTCAACCTGAAGTTTTCCACCGGGAAGATTAACGGTGACGTTTTTGCCATGACGATTGCTGAGAATTCCGGATACCACACTTGCGCAGGCACCGGTGCCACAAGCCTGAGTTTCTCCACACCCTCTTTCCCACACCCTCATTTCTATTTCATTATCTGACAGGACCTTAATGAATTCTACGTTAATTTTACGGGGGAACATCGGGTGCTTTTCGATCTTTGGTCCCTGCCCTAAAACCAGTTCGTCCGTGAGTTCGCAGGCGTATATTACCGCGTGAGGGTTTCCCATCGATACAGCATTGAATTTAAACGAGTTACCATCAATAATGATTTCTTTATTTAACACTCTTCCGGCCGTCTTGGCGACAGGAATTCTTGAAGCTTCCAGGATCGGTTTTCCCATATTAACCTTTATGTGGTCTTCGTCGATAAACTCAGTTTTAATATTGCCGGCTGGAGTTTCTATAGTAAGTGATGGTATGTCGTTTAAATTCAGCAGTTTAACATATAAAGCGAAGCAACGGATACCGTTTCCGCACATTTCTGCTTCACTGCCGTCGCTGTTGAAGATACACATCCTGAGGTCGGCTTTCTGGGAGGGGAGTACGAAAATGATACCATCGGCACCGATCCCCTTTCTACGGTCACAAAGCGTAACTGCTTGTTTTGCAACAGATTTGACTGTTCCGGCTGATACTTCATGGGTAAGGATAAAATCATTCCCAAGTCCATGCATCTTTATGAAATTCATAGTGTTACCTCGAAGATTGGTCACCAGCTCTGCATTGAGCTCTCAAGAAGCCGCTGTACAACATCCTTTATGGCCTTTTCCCGTCCGGTTTGTTCGCTTTCCGTTTTGAAATTATAGATGCCTTCACCCCTTACAGATCCCTCGAATAGTGACTTATCTTCTTTGTTATCAATGAATTCCATGTCTGCAGTAATGCGCACAATATACTGGTCGACATCAGCCTGTTTTGTGCCTGATGCGCCATAAATATAGGGTGTGTTTTCATAATTAGTGATTTTGCCGATTATAGTGGCATCGCCTTTTTCGGAGGAGATTTTAAAAAGGTTTTTGCTTAAAACTTCACGGTTGAGTTCTCTGGTAATCTCATCAGCGATATCTGGTTCCAGAGATAGGTTGGACATAACCGGGATATCAACCGTTTTTATATGGGATGGCAGAGAGGTGTTCTTGAAAGAATAGATGCCGCAGCCGGGAATTACAAAAAAGAAAAGGGTCAGTGCGACTGCAAAAATTCTGGTCATGCGTCCTCCAGGGGAACGTAGCTGGGTTCAGAGTGAAAATCTGAAGGATCGGTGTCAAAGAAGCTTTTTACTTGTGAGATCATTTGAGTAATATCATCAAAGCTTCTGAATTCACCGTCAAGAGATCTTATAAACTGTTTGCCGTATCCTTTGGTTAAAATGCGGTTATCAAGCACAATCAAGGCCCCTCGATCATTTACAGTTCTGATAAGCCGACCGGCGCCCTGACGGAATTTAATCACTGCTTCGGGAACCGAGTATGAGAAGAAGGATTCGCCGTTGATTTTTTCCATTCTCCGGGCTATTGCCTGTGTGAGGGGGTGTGTCGGAACCGGAAAAGGGAGCCTGGCGATAATTACAATTTCACATGCTTCTCCGGGCACATCTATACCCTCCCAGAAGCTGTCGGTGCCAAGAAGAATTCTTCGCTGATTCTGTTTAAACTGCTCAAGAATGTTCTGTCTTGTTCCACTTATTCCCTGTGCAAGAAGTTTTCCGCTCTCAATTTGTTTTTGTGCCCTCAACTGTTCATAAACTGAATTGAGCATTGAATTGGCGGTAAAGAGGACCAGAATATTCTTCTGGAATTCTGTATGGAGACTGACGATTGTGTTTACGATAAAGTCGCAGAACTGAGGGCTGTCGGGTTCAGGGCTGTTTTTAATAGCTCCCATGATCGCCTGATTGGGATCAAAAGGAGATTTGAACAGTCCTACAGCAGTTCGCTGATCATGCGGAGAGAGACCTGCAGAGCTTTTAAAATAAGCTACTGATTTAGAGATAGAGAGTGTAGCGGATGTAAATATAAGTGCGCCATTGCAGCTGTTCCAGACCTCAGAGAGCATTCCGCCGATATCAAGGGGAACCCCGCAGAGTTTAATCCACCCTTTTTCCTTGTTGCCTTCAACCCAGAAGACATGATCTTCGGTTCTGGCAGAGATCAGGTAACTGAAATCGGCTTTGAGCTGCGATGCTCTTTCGGAGCAGGCCTGAACGTCTGATTCAAGTTCTTCGAAGAGTTGGGGATCAGGATGTGAAACGAGGGCCTGTTTAAGGGAGTACAGCTTGTCGATCAGTTCATTAAGAGTGGTTTCAAAGACAAAGGGTTCAAGGAGTCTTTCAAAGGCATCTTCCGCGTATGACACCTGATAATCTCTGATTATATTCTGCTGCTGGGAGTAGACCCATCCTTCGAGTTCCGTCAGCAGTCCCTGGGACCTTTTGCGGAAATGCTTCAGCTGTGTCCTGAGTTCTTTTCCGTTTTCGTAAATCACTTTCTCGTTCTTGAGATCCCCGATTTTCAGGACAAGATTATTGACCATATCTGTAAAAAGACCGAGTCTGTTGGTGTCAAGTTCGACTCTGAGGTGGCGGTGTCCGCATGATTCCAGGTGATGAGCTTCATCGAAGATGATGGAGCCGTTTTTACCCAGGAAAGAATTTTCACTGCATATATCAGAGAAGAAAAGGGCATGGTTTATGACAACGATGTGAGAGCCCATAGCCTTTTGACGGGCCTGCTGGAAAAAGCATGATTGGAAATATTCACAATGTCTTCCTGAACACTCATGGCTTTCAGCAGAGATAAGGTTCCAGATTTTGTTGAACCATTTAGGGTTAAACTGATTCTGTTCCTCTATGTCACCGCTCTCGGTATTCTCTACCCATAGAATAAGGGGCAGAATCGCAAAACGCTCACGCGGGGAGAGATTCCCGGCCTCACCGGTGAGCAGGCGTTTCCACCTGTTAAGACAGATGTAGTTGTTTCTACCCTTTAGAACTGAATATTTGAGTTTTTCGCCTGTAATTTCTTTTATCAGGGGAAGATCTTTTTTAAAGAGCTGGTCCTGAAGGTTGCGTGTTCTGGTGCAGACAATGACCCTGCATTTGTTGGCAAGGGCCCAAATGGCAGAAGGTATAAGGTAGGCCAGTGATTTGCCGGTTCCGGTTCCTGCTTCGGCTATCAGGAAAGATTGTGTGTTGAGAGAGTCGGTAACCTGCAGGGCCATATCTTTCTGGCTGGGTCTTGGAGTGAAGGAATCGAAAACTTTCTGAAGTGCCCCGTCATTTGAGAATATCTGTCCGATTTTCTCTCTTTCAATTGAAGTAAAGGTTTCAGGAGAAGAGATTTTTGGAAGAGAGATGAGAAGGCGGTTATTCTCGATTTTCACAAGCGGTTTGCAGCTCCCAAGAGATTTAATGAGCAGACCCTTAAAGAAGGATCCCGGGGCGCAGGCAGCCATAGTCTGACGAATATTGAGAGGAAGCGAGGTGATTCTGGGTACAAGAGAAACGGCTACTTCGCCCGATGCACGGGCATCGTGCAGGGCCCTGTGAGCGTTTTCAAGCTTTACGTTTAAAAATTCGCTGACAGCTTTGAGCGAAAAGCGCCCGAGGGGCTGCAGGAGAATTCGCGAAAGCAAAGCAGTGTCGAGGAGCTGGACCGAAAGCGGCGGACGGCTGATTCTTTTGAGCTCTTCACTTATAAAAGTGGCGTCAAATTCGATCTGGTGACCGCACAGGGGAAGATTCCCAATGAACTCGAGGAGTTGATCGGCGATCTCTGGAAATGACGGAGCTGTTTTGATATCGGAATCTGAGATTCCTGTCAGGTCGGTAATGTATGCTGGAATTGCGATGCCTGCATTTACAAATGTAGTATATTCCTGAGTCGGTTTGCTGTCTATAAATTTTACACAGCCAATTTCGATTATGCGGTCGTTTTTGAAATCAAGGCCGGTGGTTTCGATATCGAGGGCTACGAAATCGGGCACAGGAAGAGGATTTTCTTTTCTGTGTTTTTGCGTTTGTGGATGACTTCCTTTTGCGCCTTTTGGACGTAAATTGCTTCGAGCCTCGGCTATAAGCTCTTTTCTGGTATCATCAGGTAATAAATCAAAAAGTCTTGGCATGTAAACCCACTATATTACGCATTGGAGAGCAGTATTTGCATGAGGAAATATAACTTAATACTTCCGGATACAGGAATAATTTAAACTGAAAAGGTGTTCAGTTTTATTTCAGAAGGCAGAAGGTCTTTCTGCTGTTCGAATATTTCGTGGGGGACCCATCGGATAGTAAGATTTTTCAATCTTTTTTTTGAAAGAGTCTCGATTACACGAGAATACCATGGTAAATCGGTGGCAATGAGGAGAACATCGATTTTGTTGTTTTTAATCACCTCAGGAAGTCTGGATATTGGACCAAGCACCTGATAACCATCATATTCTCCTGGCGATGGTTCGCCATTTGACCAAAGGATGCCCTGTATTTTTCCGGATCTCTGCTCCTCTAACTGGCGGATAACAGCAGATGCAACAGGACCGTTTCCGACAACAAGAACGCGGTCGGGACTGAATACAAGTTGTTTGAATTTGACCACTTTCGGTATGGCCTCTCTCCACCCTACAAGTAAAATCGTAATAAGGGGAGCGGCTATTGCAAACACAATTCTGGAAAACGCGACTGTTTTGATAAAGTAGACACTTGCGAAGAAGATAAGGGAAGCAAGAAATCCAGAGAGGAGAGCGTTTGAGATGGAATATTTCTTTTTGGAGTAGATTCCGTTATAGGCGAACATGAAGATAAAGCTTGCTGAAATGAGGAGATGTACGGTAAAAACCTGAAGAAATGAGTTACAATACGGGTTATGAGAGCTTGTAAACCGTAATGTTATACCCACCATCAGAGTGGTATTTATGATGGCCAGATCAATAATTGCCGCTATGAAATGCCCAATAAGAGTAGTGCCGATATTAAGTGAGGCTTGAAGCAGGATTCCGAAAAAAATGAGCCAGTCCGGAAAAAAACCACCCCGCTTATGCCGGTATTTTCTTGAGAAGATCACCATTGCCTCATAGAAGGCAATTCTTGACCGAATAAGATTACGGGCCGAACTTCTTCCCTTGCGGTGTATGATCTGGGTTTTGGGGTTGTACCAGACAGCGTAGCCGCTTTCGTGAATCCTCCAGCACAGATCAAGATCTTCGCCGTACATGAAAAACTGCTCATCAAAACCGCCAATCTGCGTGTACAGTTTACGTCGAATAAACATGAACGATCCTGATATTGCATCGACCTCCGCAGGTTTTTCCGGGTCAAGGTAACTGAGATTGTATTTACCGAATCGTGGACTGTTGGGGAACAGCCTGCTTAAACCGGAAAAGCGATAGAAGGCGATCTCAGGAGTCGGAAAGCTTCTCCGGCAGCCAGGTTGAAGAGATCCATCGGGGTTAAGAATCTTGGGACCCATGATTCCGGCTCCGGGATTTGACTCCATGAAATTTACCGCAACAGATAGTGTGTTCTGTGCCACGACAGTGTCAGGGTTGAGGAGCAGAATGTATTCGCCTCTGGCGTTCTGAACACCAATATTGCATGCTTTCCCGAAACCGATATTGTTTTTAAGCTGTATCCACTTTATTTCTTTGAACTCAGAAGTAATAAGCTGCTGAGAGCAATCGCCGGAAGCGTTATCGACTACGATTATCTCAGTTTTGTCAAATAGCGCGGCATCCTGTAATGACCGGATCATCTCTTTGAGACAATCCGGGACCCGGTAATTTACGACGATGACAGAGATAAGGGGTTTATCGGTGGTATTAGAAGGCAATCAGTAATTCCTCTTAAAAAAAGAAATAAAACGCAACCTCAAGAGAAGGAACAGAGCCTCTCTAATGATCTTAGTGGACATTTTGGATACACCTCGTTTCCGGTCAGGGAAAATGATCGGTATCTCCTTAATACGGAAGCCTCTTTTCCAGGCGAAAAAATTGATTTCGAGCTGAAAGAAATATCCTGAAGAGGAGATTTTCTCCAGCTTCAGAGCTTCTAATACGCTTCGCCGAAAGCATTTGAACCCGCCGGTGCTGTCTCTTATCGGGATGCCGGTGACTACTCTTGCAAGCTGGTTAGCATAATAACTGAGTAGAAGCCGCTTCATAGGCCAGTTTACAACATTCACACCGGATTTATATCTGGATCCGATTACAAGATCATTTTCCTGAATAGCAGAGATGAAGTCGGGGAGGAATTTTGGGTCATGTGAAAAATCAGCATCCATTTCGAATATGTACTGGTAATTTCTCTCCAGAGCCCATTTAAAACCGCTGATGTAAGCTTTTCCAAGTCCCTCTTTTTTGGATCTTTCCAGGAGGTTGACACCATTAATTGTTGCGGCAATTTCTTTTACACATTGTCCTGTTCCGTCCGGCGATGAATCATCGACGACCAGGATATCTGCTTCAGGAAGTATCTTTTTGACCTCAGGGATCAGCAGTACTATGTTTTCCCGCTCATTGAAGGTGGGTATGATTATCAGGATTTCACCGGGTTTCATCAAATTTCATTAACCAAGGCTGAGATTTAGGGCTTGATCAAAAACGAAAAATAACTTCAGAGGCCCTGATTTTGCAAAATGGTGTTATTTTTTTTCCTCATATTGCAGTGCTGCTTTTTCAATCCAGTTAACATTCACGTTATCGATCTGTGCAATCGGCGTCTTAAACTGCATGTCGGCTTTTACTATTAAACCTTTTGCTGCATTGATCACCGCATTTCCGGTTCCAGAGCCGGCAACAGGCGCGTAACTGGTGAGAGTAGAATTATTGGGACTTTCAGAGGAGGAGTATTTAAATTGCCAGCTGATATAGACGATGTCCTTTTTTGGTGATATTTTCTCGACTTTAAAGAGCCGGTAGATTTCACACTGAACCTTGCCCTGTGGTGACTGCAGGGGGAGTGAGGCGCTGCGTTCCCAGGTGTATCCTTTTTTTACAGGCTGCTGGGGCATATCCGGAAGAAGCCTTGCGAGCTGCATATAGATGCTCCATTCCGGTGTTCCATCGGAGAGGTCAAGATTATTTTCAACCACAGGTGAACCTTCAATCAGGTTCAGGTCGTAACCGGTCTTGCTGATTTTTCCGATCATTCCGGAGATCACAGATGAATCGTAGAGATCGGATTTAACGCTCATGTCGCCGACTTTAAGCTGAAGCTTATCTTTTTGGGGGGCCAGGTCTCCTGTAACGCTGCAGGCTATATCTGTTTTCTTTGTAGAAGCAGAACCATTGCCACTAATAACACATTCCGAGCTGTAATCAAGAGAGTAGTTCCAGTTCTGTTTTGCTGCATAGTCAAGCTTCAGGTTAACCCCGTCATTTGCCGCAAATAGAATGGAAAAAGAAAGAAGGATGGATAGAGGGATTATTCTATTCATAAATTATCCTTGCTTGTGGTTAAGGGTGCTATGCCTGGTTAGTAAAAAATATATGTCTGGATATGGAACAGGTAAAGGGTGGTGATTTCGAGACTTCAGAACTGACCTTTTTAGGCACCGCCGCGATGGATCGTCATGCCGTTGAAGAATGGCATATAGGAATAGAATCATGCCATTTCAAGGGCTAAGGTAAAATGTACCCTTTGTAACTCTTAACACCTGACTTGCAACTTGTGACTTGTGACTCGGTAGAGATGTCCGACGGACGTTTCTGCAGGAATACGACTTGTGACTCTCCAGCAGATGGCATGTTCTTTGCCCAAAACAGTTCAGACATACTCCACTGGAGGTTACTGATGTTTAAGAGCGCAAAAGAGATGACCGGATTATCAATTGAAGCTGTTGACGGGGCAATCGGGAGAGTTGAGCAGTTTCTTTTTGATGACCGTAACTGGGCTGTAAGATATCTGGTAATAGATATTGGTTTGATTCTGATTGGAAGGAGAGTCCTTTTATCTCCTGCATCATTTGAAGCTGTTCTTGAGGGTGCAATCAGAGTCAAAAATTCAAGAGAGCAGGTGCGTACAAGTCCTGAAATTGATACTGCCAGACCTCTCTCCAGTCAAAAGGAGGTGCAGCTTCATGACTATTACTCCTGGCCCTACTACTGGGATTATCCAATAAATGTCAATTCACTTGGAGGCCTCCTTTATCCTGAACATGCCTCTCCCTATGCTTCTTTTGAGGAGAGGCGATCAATAGATGCAATTAAGAAAGATGAACGGATGGAATCGCAAACCCGGGAGTCTCATCTCAGGGAAACAAAAGAGATACGGGGTTATCATATTCAGGCTCTTGATGAGCAGATCGGGCATGTTGATGATTATATACTGGATATCAACAAGTGGGTGATCCGGTATTTTGTTGTGGAAACCCGCAATTTTCTCCCCGGGAAAAAAGTTCTTATAGCACCACAGTGGATAAAGGGTATCGACTGGGGAGAGGCTGTGGTATATGCAGATGTTTTGCAGGAAGAGATAAGAAACAGTCCTCTGTTTGATACAACAAAACCGCTTACGCGTGAATTTGAAGAGAAACTTTACAAGTATTACAATCGGAACGGATACTGGGAAAGAGAGAAAGAATAAAAGAGATGAACATTCTCCACAGGACTAATTTTAATACCTCTCCACCAATGTTTGCTGCCTGGACCGGAGCAGGGAATGTGGGTATACTGGCAATAGACTACCTGAGGCGACATCTTAATTCCCACCTTTTCGCCCAGATAGATATGAGTCAGTTTATAATTCCGGAATCCATAATGGTTACTTCCGGAGTAACCCGCTTTCCTGAGACTCCCCAGAGTGTCTTTTATCACAACCACAATCCTGACCTGGTTATCTTTGAGAGCAACGCACATGCAGGGGGCAATCATGATATCGATGTGATCCGTACGATTTTAGAGCTGGCAAGGGAGCTTAATTCACCTTGCATATATACCGCCGCTGCATTGCCACAATCGATGAGTCATTCCGCGGAATCGCAGCTTCTTTACGCTTGCAACAATCCGGGACTTAAGGGAGAGCTTGAGAGCATCGGGCTGGAAGCAATGCCCGACGGGATGATCGCCGGTCTTAACGGTCTTATTCTGGGGTTTGCGGAAACTAAGGGAATAGATGCGGTTTGTTTGTTGGCAACTATTCCAGCTTATGCCACTGGATTGACATATCCCAAAGCGGCTTTGTCGATTGTTCAGAATCTTTCCTCCATGATGGGCCTTAAGATCGATATGAGTGAACTTGAGGCAGAAATAGAAGCTGCAGACCCCATGTTTGCTGAGATAGAGGAAAAGCTTAAAGAGTTTTTTTCTTCCGGCGCCATGGAGTTGCAAACAGAGTCAGCCGGAGAGGAGCCGCGGGAAGATGTTCGCAAGGAGGATGTCCCCGGATATGTGATGGATAGAATAGAAAGGATGTTCCAGGCGGCTGACAGAGACAGGTCAAAGGCGCAGGAACTGAAAAACGAACTTGACAAGTGGGGTCTTTATGAACTCTACGAAGATCGGTTTCTCGATCTTTTCGAGTGATAATCAGTCTCTTCCGTAGATAATTGTCAATTCACCCAGTTTTGACCTGATTGCGTCTGTAAGCATTTCCTGTGGAAAGCGCCACAGCCAGTTGTTATCCCTGGTTCCAGGATTATTCATACGCGATTCTTTTCCCAGCCCTAAAACATCCTGCAGGGGAAAAATGACCATATCTGCGGCTGACATCATGAGAAATTGGATCGCTTTCCAGTTTATCTGTTCGCTGCTGATGCTTTCGCCCAGATAGCGGAACAGGTTATTGCGTTCATCGGCAGAAGAATCATTTTCGAACCATCCTCTGATGGTGTTTGTATCATGGGTGCCGGTACATGCCATGCAGTTTCGCTCATACATGTGAGGAAGATAGGGGTGGTTTCTGGTGCCGTTCTCAAATGCAAATAGAAGCACTTTCATGCCCGGAATTCCCAGGCGCGCAATGGTCTCACGTACATCGGGAGTTATTATGCCCAGGTCCTCGGCTATAACGGGGAAGCAGTAGAAGTGCTTGAAAATAGTATTGAAGAAGTCAAATCCCGGCACCGATTCCCATTTTCCGATTGAGGGGTCCATGTTTTTGGCTGAAATTTCCCAATAGGCTACAAGTCCACGGAAGTGATCGATTCTCAGGATGTCAAACAACTCGAAAGATCGTTTGAACCTCTCCACCCACCAATGGTATCCATTTTTGGAAAGGTTATCCCAGTTGTAAACCGGGTTTTGCCAGAGCTGACCGCTGCCGCTGAAACGATCCGGAGGCACTCCTGCGTAGAACTCCGGCTGAAGCTTTTCATCGAGTTTGAAAATAGCGGGATTGGCCCATACATCAGAGCTCTCAAAATTGACAAACATGGGAAGGTCGCCGATTATCTGGACACTGTGGGAGTGGCAGTAATCCCTTAGTTTGTTCCATTGATGTTGAAGAAGAAACTGTATGAATTTTTCTTTAAGAATTAATTCCTGAAGATCACTGGATGCATCTTTAAGGGCATCGGGGTTGCGGTTACGGATGCTTTCGGGCCACTGGCTCCAGGATTTGCCGTTGAATTTTAAGGAAAGGGCAGTATAGAGGGCATGGTTGTCGAGCCAGAGCCTGTGCTGGCGGCAGAAAATCTGGAAATCAGTGCCCAGACCTTTTGGGTATGCTTTTCTGAATGCAGATTCAAGGATTGACAGTTTATAGGTCAGGGCTGTTTGGTATTCGGCTCTATCGGTTCTGGATATCGAAGGGGGGGCTGATTCAGATTTATCGATATAGTTTTCTTGTGCCAGAAGCTCAGGGCTTATGAGCAGTGGGTTGAGGGCAAAAGAGGAGTTGCTGCTGTAAGGAGAGTAATCGCGCTGGGGGTCGGTCGGGTTGAGAGGGAGAACCTGCCAGTAACTCTGTTTTGTCTGGGAGAGAAAATCTGCAAAGCGGTAGGCCTGGGGCCCAAAGTCCCCGATTCCGTAAGGAGATGGCAGAGAGATGATGTGAAGCAGAATACCGCTTCCTCTTTTGTTCATGTTTATATCCTTTGAATGTCATCTCAGGAAAGCAAAACTACTGCCGCACTTGAAAGCTTATTGGTATTGTGATTGCACTTATAACACAATCGGCAGGCGTATAATTTATCAAATAACGTTAGGATCAATTTTTAAGGGGACAAAGAATGTCAAAGAAACTCTACATAGGAAATCTATCCTGGGGCACAACAGATGAGGCTTTAAAGGATCTTTTCAGCCAGTATGGTAAAGTGGAATCAGCGTCCATAATAACCGACAGGGAAACAGGAAGATCCCGGGGTTTTGGATTTGTGGAGATGGAGAATGCAGAAGCCGCTATTCATAACCTTAACGGGAAAGAGTTTCAGGGCCGTCATATAAAAGTGAGTGAGGCAACAGGCCGCAAGCCAAAAAGTGTAGGTGATTATGGCCACAGTGGTTATGGGGGCACAGATGAGGGTACAATAAGCTGGTAGAGCTTCCCGATTTGAGAACCTTTTTTCCCGTTTTTGAAAAAGGATGATTAGAGGAATGATTATATGATGGAGAGATACCGCAACCGGGAAGAGGCTGGAAGAAAACTGGCTTTAAAACTTGCCAGATACGCAAACACGCCCGACCTTCTGGTGCTGGCTCTTCCAAGAGGGGGTATCAAAGTAGCATATGAGGTCTCTGAGGCTCTAAATGGCGAGTTAGATGTATTTCTGGTAAGGAAATTAGGTACCCCGTTTGAGTCGGAGCTGGCGATGGGAGCAATTGCCGAGGGTGGGATAGTGTTTCTCAATGATGCAGTTGTAAACTACTTGTCCATATCAGAGGAAATCATTGACGAAACGGCAGAACGCGAGCGTAAAGAGCTTGCCCGCCGCCAGAAACTTTATCGAAATGGCCGTTTGTCCCCGCGCATCACCGGCAGAACGGTATTGGTGATTGATGATGGAGTTGCAACAGGGGCTACAATGAAAGCGGCGCTGAAAGCTATCAGGCGCAAGGAACCATCGGTGCTGGTAGCGGCGATTCCGGTAGGGGCACAGTCAAGCTGTGAGGAACTGAAGTCAGAGGCAGATGAGGTGGTATGTTTGAGCATGCCGGAGCCCTTTATGTCTGTAGGTTACTGGTATGAGGACTTTGAGCAGGTGGAAGATAATGAAGTAACAGAATTGCTGCAGAAAGCATTTGAGAGGAAGAAAAAATAGGAGGGCAAATGGCTTTCAGTAAAGAGGAAATCAAAAAAAACATCGTCGATCAGCTCTTCTGGGATTCCCGTATTGATGCATCTGGAATTTCTATAGAGATGCGGGATGGAACAGTAATTCTAAGTGGTACGACTCCATCTTATATGGCCAGGCTGGCCGCTGAACAGGATGCCTGGGCGGTTCCGGGTGTAAATGCTGTCCGAAACGAGGTCTCTGTGCGTTTTCCCTCAGGTCACATTGTGCCCTCCGATGGGGAAATCAAAGGAATGGTTTCAAATGTACTTTTATGGGATTCAAATATAGATAATACTGATATCCTTGTCTCTGTTGACAACGGAAAGGTGACTCTTGACGGAACGGTGCCGGCCTTCTGGCAAAAAATCCGGGCCGGAGAAATTATACTGAATGTCAATGGCGTTGTTTCTGTTAACAATTGTCTGGCAGTTGTTTCTGCACAGCATTATGTTGATGAGCTGATAGCTCGCGATATAGAGGCTGCTTTTGACAGACATATAGAAATTGATGTGAATTCTATAGATGTTCAGGTTGATAATGGAAAGGTAATTCTGACCGGGGATGTTTCCGGAAAGGCAGCTTCTGAGGCAGCGGAGAATATTGTGCGTAACACTGATGGCGTTATAGATGTGGTAAATAAGATAGATATTATTTAGCTTTAGAGAATAACTTATTCCGTTCTGATCGGCATTTTTTTTCACCTTCTCGCCCCTGCCAGTCGCTGGAGAATCGCTCACTCTTTCGCACGCAATCCTGCAGTTGATCGTATCTGATGCAAACTTAACAGATACTCTACTTTCTGCTTGAAAAAAAGAGAAAAGAGCAGGAAAACTACTTCAACATAGATCCTCGAAACAGCAAACATGTTATAAGGGATGCTTTAGGGGGCTCTGATCATCAGAAGTTGAATTATCTGTGGACAGATTGTACTATATTGTATTATAAATTGAGGGAAAAGCTGCATTGACAGGCAGATTAATGACCAAATCAGAGGAGTGTTTATGCCCAGATCTGTAACATCGATTATTCTTGCAGGCGGTCAGGGTCGCAGATTACATCCGCTAACCGAATCCCGCTCAAAACCAGCTGTGCCGATAGGTGGAAAATTCCGGCTTATTGATATTCCAATCAGTAACTGTCTTCATGCGGGTATCCGAACAATATGGGTTCTTACCCAGTTTGCATCGGAATCTCTACACAGGCATATTTTTCAGACCTATCGTATGGATACTTTTTCGGGTGGTTTTGTATCTGTGCTTGCGGCATCACAGACTACAGATAGTAAAGGCTGGTATCAGGGGACAGCGGATGCTGTTCGCAAAAATATCACTAATTTCAAGATGGCCGGCGATAATGTTCTGCTGCTTTCCGGGGATCATCTTTACAGGATGGATTTTAACCGTTTTATAGAATTCCACAATGCAAACAACGCTGATATAACTCTGAGTGTGGTGCCGGTTGAGCGTTCCAAAGTAAGGGAACTTGGCATTATGAAACTTGATTCGGAGTTCAGGGTCGCAGATTTTGTTGAAAAGCCCTTAGATGATGCCGTTGTTGATGAGTTTAGTATTCCTGAGGCTTTAAGGTCAAAGGCGGAGTTTTCCGGTGCCGGAGATGATAAAACTCATGTGGGGTCGATGGGGATTTATCTTTTCAAAAAGAAAGTGCTGTTTGATATTCTTAACAAGTACGATTATGACGATTTTGGCAAACAGATAATTCCGGCAGCAATTTCCAATTACCGCGTTTTTGCCTATCCTTTTACAGGGTATTGGGAGGATATTGGAACCACAAAAGCGTTTTTTGATTCTCACATCGATATGACAAAACCTGTTCCACCATTTAATTTTTATGACCAGGAAAAACCCATATTTACACACGCGCGATACCTTCCTGCCGCCAAGATTGACGGTTCCATAATCAACTCATCAATTATCTGTGAAGGATCGATGATTAACGATGCAAAGATTGCCGACAGTGTAATTGGATTAAGATCTGTAATCAGGTCAGGGAGCACGCTGACGAGGGTGATACTGATGGGTGCAGATTATTATGAACAGGAGCGCGATGATGGCCATGGGCTTGGAATAGGGAAAAATTGTGTTATCAAGAATGCAATCCTTGACAAAGATGTAAGGATCGGAGATAATGTTCAGTTAATAAACAAGGAAGGGCTGAAGAATGGAGAAAAGGACGGGATCGTTATTCGCGATGGAATAATTGTGGTTCCGAAATCCGCGCGTATTCCTTCCGGTTATATTTTTTAATCAGCTGCATATAAGCCGGCGTTCAGAAATGAACTCCGGCAGTTTCCGTATAGTTTGTAAAATGTAGTATATTACCAAACAAATGCACCCGGATCAGGGCGAGTTGTTCAAACCTTTCTTCTACAAGGTCTAAACGCACCTCGTCTCTTTCCGGATTCATAAGTCAGGTATTACAAAAAGAAGACAGTGTGTCATTATTTCTAAAGGGGGATGATGTATGAGGAAAATAGTGGGTGTTCTTCTGCTTTTGTGTGTCTGTTCATTTGCAGATGATGACAATGATACGAGTCAGTCATCATACTCAAAAGTCACAACAGAAAGATATTCAAATTATGTAGGATTTGCAGGCGGCCTCACTTCCGGATACGGACTTTCTTTCAGAAAGTGGATTAAAAACAGCTGGGCATATCAGGTTAACTTTTTTCCCTTTTACCGTGAGTATAAGTATCCGGATGAGCAGTATAGCGGCTATTATGACATCGACAGTGGATATTCACATGAGGGGCTGGGTTCTTTAGGTCTGACATTTTTGAAAAATATTGCAGAAGCAAAGTACCTCAGATTTCTTCTGTATGCCGGGGGGAATCTCAATACACAGTATAGAAAATACGATTATTATGAGTCAAGATATGATTATTCCCGCAGTGAGTATGATAATGTGCGCCAAAAAGGCAGGGAATTTAAAAATAAGATTACGGCAGGCGGCGGCTGTGGTATCGAGGCCTATGTGTGGAGATTTGGCTTTAGTGGAATGATTGGGTTGTGCGGTGACTATGAAGTTGAAACTAAAGCAAAGGGTGCGGGATTTACTGCAGAAGGTGGAATTCATTTCAGATTCTGACAAATATGGTTTAACCTGAAAATCGCAGTTGGATGAGGTAAAAAAATCGTAATCTGTTGAGTCCAAAGACTTTCAGGCATCTTGATCTTATCACCTTGTCGGTTAAGACCTGCAAATCCTTCAAGCCTTATCATCTCAACATCTTACAGTTTTTTGTTCTCCCCAACTGTGACTTTTAGGTTTAAAATTAAACGATATTATAAGTATTTGACACTAAGTCACTTAGGAGTTCTGTCGGGTCCTCCCTCAAGCAGATCCGGAAGAACTCCTTAAACCTGAAAATCGCAGTTGGATAGGCAAAAAATCGTAATCTGTTGAGCGCTAAGGCCTTCAGACATCTTGATCTTATCACTTTGTCGATAAGACCTGCGATGCCTTCAAGCCTTATCATCTCAACATCTTACGGTTTTTTATTCTCCCCAACTGCGACTTTCAGGTTAATTATTTCCAGAACCGCCCTTCAGTATCATTTTGCAATCAGGAGAGAGGATGTCATTATGAACCAGTTTGAAACCGAAGTGTTTAACACGGTTGGAGCTTTTCTCGGTGCTTATGCAGGCAAAGATCTCCAGAGTTGCCTTTCGTATATAGCCACTGATACTCCTTTGCTGATCATGGGTACAAACGATGATGAAGTCATTACTTCATATGAGGAAGTGGCTGAATCCTTTGCCGCTGATTTCTCTATAATGGATGGTTTAACATGGGGAGATTTGCGTTACAGTTATGTTAAAGCAGAGAGTGGTGTCGGGAGTATGATCATTGAGCTGCCCATTACCTATACAAATGAAGGAAAACAGAGTACCGCATTATTCCGTTACGCGCTTACTCTTGTGCAGCAGAGCAACACCTGGAAAATTTGTGCTTTCCTTACCAGTGTTCCGTATAAGAGCGGAAGTTACGATTTCTGAAAAAGCAGAATATTTTTTGACCTGCAGGGAGAAAAAAAGGGACCGTAATGGTCCCTTTTTCTTTGATTCTGATAACAGAATTAATTTACAGTCTCATCAGGCCCTGCATAAGAATTGCGGCAACCAGAGAGAGAATAGCATAGAACTCAGGGAATGCTGCAAGAATCATGGTATTACCGAACACGTTGTGACCCTGTCCGATCGCTTCAACGCCATTGGCGCAAACCTTACCCTGATAAATACCGGAGAGGAGACACGCAAGTCCGATAGCCAGACCCGCACCAAGAACTACTGCTCCCTGGAACACATTGATGTTGGGTGTAATCAAGCCATTATAGAGGAAAAAACCAACGAATCCATAAAGGCCCTGTGTAGCAGGAACCGCGGTAAGAACCATACCGCTTCCAAATGCTTCCGGTTTTTTCTTGAACATACCAAGAGTAGCGGAACCTACCATGGAAGTACCCATTGCCGAACCAATCCCGGCAAGTCCAACCATCAAACCCAACCCGATCATTGCTATTATATATCCCATCTATGAGCCTCCTTTGATCATTTTATTTATTGGGATTATTGAACTGATTTCAAGTTTTTAAAAGGATTATAGGGTTTGCCACCACCTTTAAAGCCAAGGCTGCCGTAAAACTCAACGAAAGTGAGGCGCAAGGGGTGAACAAAAGCTCCTATAAGAGAAAGTGCAAGATTCAAAGCGTGACCTAAAATCAGTACAAGAATAGTGAATACGATCATCGGGGATGCGTATTCGATCTGTCCGTCTTTTGTGATGAACATGAAAGCCATATAGTTAAAAGCGGCGGCCAGAAGTCCACCGGCGAGTCCGAGTGCAAACAGACGCAAATAGGAGAGGACGTTTCCTACGATACCGCTTATATATTGATAGAGTTCCCAAAGTCCGATCAGCGGCCTCATGAAGATCTTCATTTGCAGATTGTTGAAAAGCATGAAAACAGCCAGGGAGATGAATAAACTTGCTTTGGCCATACCTGGAGAGAGAATAGTAAGGAATGCGCCGATATTAAGAGGTCCTATCACCAGCTGATGCATATCAAGGAAATGACCATGAGCAGCCATCATTATCGCCGAAAGCAGCATACCCAGTGATGCAAGAGGTTGTAAAGCACCAAGAATGCTCCCCTGCAGTGCGTTGTTAATAGCTTTGAGGATCATTCCAAAAGAGAGCTGAACAATCCCGATAACCATTGCAAAGGCCATCATTGGAAACTTCTGACCGGTGCCGGTTTCTATGGGACTGAGAGGCGAAAAGATATTTACACCATTTGCGAAATAGGCACTTCCATCAGCTATTCCGGGTCCACCAAAGATTGTGTGCCCGAAAAAGCTGTTCATAAGGATTCCAGCTACAGAAGTTGAAAGGCCCAGCACTGTGACCAGAAGGGTCAGAGGCCTGGCTTGTTTTGGTGCCATAACAGTAGCGACTAATCCAAGCAGTGCAAGGATAAGCCCATAAGCCAGGTCACCAAGACATAATCCTACAAATATCATGAAAAAGGGAGCAAAAAATGGCGTGGGGTCCATTTCCCAGTAATCTGGAAACGAGTAGATTTTCATGATCGGCTCAAAGAGCTTTGAAAAGGGGCCGTTTTTAACCATAATTGGAACGGTTTCCCGGATTCCCGGCTCTGATATTTTGAACCAGGCAGAGAATTTCTGAAGATAGGCGGCAACATCCTTTTCCTTATTAACAGGAATCCAGCCCTTCATAAGAAGCAGTTTGCCTGAGGCGTGGTCCTGCATCGAGAGGCGTGTGCGTTCATAATTCAGGGTATTCTGCTTATCTATCATGAATGCGTCAAGAATGCCGATACTTGAAACCAGGCTGTCAATCTGTGAATCGATAGATTTCCGGGTGGTCTCAAGAGATTTGATTTTGTCATTTACTGAAAATAAAGACGAATCGGGCAGTCTGATCTCTTCAGCATCGATCTTCACCGGTTCATCGCGTTCTATTGCTACAAAGAATACCTGTCCGTTCAGGCGGCTTATCAGCTCAACAGGCAGTTTTGATTTGTCGAGAGCATCGAATTTTTTCTGAGCCATTGTCAGAAAACGCAGCTTAATACCGACAGATGAGAGTCTTTTGACAGATGATGGTTCAAAATTGCCCCAGGGTTCAAGCAGCGCTACATCTTTTTTAAGGGCGGCAATTTCCTGAACGGTTTTTTCACGCTGCTGCTCAAGTTCTTCAAACTTGTTGAGAACCTGAAGCGGATCTCCATCTTTGAGCTGACTGACAGTCAAGCTTTTATCCTTCTGCACCTTTTTAAGAGCGGAAATGATCCGATCACATTGGCGGATAGTCCCTTGAAGTTCAGAAATGCGGGAATCACTGCTCCCGTCAGATTCCTCTTCAACATGAACCACGCCCAGTGAGCGAAGGGAGTCTAAAAATTGTTCCCGTTCTTTATAGTAGAGTAAAAGCTCGAGACGTTTCATCTTTACAATCATTATGCTGCCTCCGTCTCGGCGATTTTAGCCTTGAGAATCTTCTGTGAAGATTTTGAGAGGTTCTCTTCATCTTCAAGAAATCGTTTAATTCTTCTGATTGCTTCCTTGTACTCAGGAATCTGTACCTTTTCGTAAAGGTTGACTTTCTGAGTAGTTTTTTTGCGGGCGAACTCAAGAATTTCCACCTTTTTTTTCGCAAGGTCAAGAGAGATTTTGAGGCTTGCCAGACTTTTAAGGATCTCGACACCAGAGGGAACCCATGCCGGAAGAGAGAAGGCACTGTACCGCTGAAGGTCGAAGTTCACTTCACGCAGGACAGGTGTTTTAACGCCTGCAATTTTCCTGATATCGGTGGCTACGCTGGTCACCTTTACAAGATTTGCCGGCAGCTCTTTCCACAAGCAGTGAGTGCTTGAGTGGGCAGTATACTGCTTTTGGAGATCCTGTTCAATTGAAGCGGCCTGCTCTTTGGCTTTTTTCACTTCCAGCCTCAGTGCTGACTCTTTTGCAACAAGGGTGGGAAGCGCATTTTCACGCACTTTCAGCCCTTTGTTGAGCTGCTGCAGGTAGGTCTTGTTGTATTGAAAATTAAGAGCCATCTTTACCCCGTTACATTATGACTGCGCGCCGACCCAGTGTTTATCCATGAGTTCAGCCTTGATACCCACTTCGTCTTTCGTAAAGTACTTCCCGAACAGTTTCCACCCTGTGTCAAGCATAGCTTCAACTTCAACGTTAATATCAATAGCAAGCAGTTCGCGGGAGTATTCACGCGCAAACTGAAGTGTACGACGGTCGTATTCGGTAAGGTCGAAACCGTTATCAAGCTTTGTTTTGGCGTTTGCGGCGTCAGCGTAAAGACGGATAGCGGTGTTCATGACCTGCGGGTGATCTTTACGTGTCTTCTTTCCAATAACGAGCTGTTTCAAACGTGAAAGACTGCGGAATGGATCAACGATAACCTTCGCAATATCGGTATCACGTCTGAGGTAAAGCTGGCCCTCGGTGATATAACCTGTATTGTCGGGAATAGCATGAGTGATGTCCCCTCCGGAGAGAGTGGTCACCGCGATAATTGTGATTGAACCGCCGTCAGGGTACTGAGCGGCTTTTTCGTAAATTTTAGCAAGATCACTGTAAAGTGATCCGGGCATGGAGTCTTTTGACGGAATCTGGTCCATACGGTTTGACACGATAGAAAGCGCATCCGCGTAGAGTGTCATGTCTGTAAGGAGGCAGAGAACTTTTGCTTTATGCTCAGTTGCGAAATATTCCGCTGCGGTCAGGGCCATGTCCGGAACCAGAAGACGTTCCACGGGCGGGTTGTCTGTGGTGTTGATAAAGGCGATGATTCTGTCGAGAGCTCCCGCATGGTCAAACAGGGTCTTGTAGTAAAGGTAATCGTCATTGCTCATACCCATACCGCCCAGTATGATGACATCTGCTTTTGCTCTCAGAGCCACGGTTGCCATGACCTGGTTAAACGGCTGGTCGGGATCAGCAAAGAAGGGGATTTTCTGACCTGTAACAAGAGTATTATTCAGGTCGATACCCGCGATACCGGTAGCGATAAGTTCTGAGGGCTGCTTGCGGCGCACAGGGTTTACAGATGGTCCTCCGATTTCAACCTCTGTACCTTCTACTTCAGGACCACCGTCAATTGGATTACCATAGGCATTGAAGAAGCGTCCCTTCAGCTCGTTTGAAACTTTCAGTGTGGGAGGCTTACCGAGGAAAACCACTTCGGCATCGGTTGCCACACCCTGGGTTCCCGGGAAGATCTGCATGGTGATTTTTTTGCCGGAAATCTTAACAACCTGTGCCGGCCGCCCGTCCACCAGGGCCATTTCCTCATTAGACACACCTTCAGCCTCGACTGTACAGGTGGCCTTGGTTACGTTTTCGATATGTGTATAGATTTTCTGAAATGCTTTGGTCTTCATGAATCGTTCTCCTCTCAGACAGCTGCCTGAGCTTCAAGTTCACCTGCTTTTCTTTCCGCCAGCAGTGTACCGAGCTGCTCTTCAAGACTGTTGAATTTATCGCTCTTGAATTCCTGATAGTTCATCTGCTTGAGAATATTGATGATTTTCTTGAAATAATTGCCAATTTCCTCGAAATTGTCGAAGGTGAAATCGTAACTGCATAAATCAAGAATTTTGTTGGCCATATACTGTTGACGTTTAATCGGTGTTGATGCATCGATGCGGTCAAAGGCATCCTGCTGGAGGATGATAAAGTCAATGATTTCAGATTTGTTGAAAGTGATATGATATTCCAGAGGAACACCGTCATCACCAAGAATATTGATCTGATCACGTGCCTCTTTACCTCTCAGAAGCATATCTTTAAGCTGCAAAACTTTATTTACCCAGCCCGGTTCGATAAATTTGTCAAGATACTCTATCACTTCAGGGTATTCCAGGTATTTAGAGTAGCTTTCTATCGGGTCAACAGCAGGGTATCTTTTGCTGTCGGCCCGGCCCTGTGAAAGAGCATAGAAACAACGCGCGGCTTTTTTTGTAGATTCTGTAACGGGTTCCTTCAGGTTTCCACCTGCGGGGCTGACAGTTCCGATAAAGGTGATGGAACCGGTCTGACCGTTGTTAAGATTCACAAAGCCTGCTCTTGAATAGAAGTTTGCCACAATCGCCGGAAGGTCCATCGGGAAAGCATCCGGTCCGGGAAGCTCTTCCATGCGGTTTGACATCTCACGAAGCGCCTGAGCCCAGCGTGATGTTGAGTCGGCATTCAGCAGAACCTTAAGACCCATAGCGCGGTAATATTCGGCTATTGTCATACCGGTGTAAACGCTGGCCTCACGGGCGGCAACCGGCATATTTGATGTATTACATATAATAATAGTACGTTCTATCAGTTTTCTCCCTGTGCGCGGATCCTCAAGCTCAGGGAATTCAGTAAAAATTTCCACCACTTCATTTGCGCGCTCACCACAGGCTACAATGATAATCAGATCAGCCTCAGCGTATTTTGAAAGAGCATGCTGAAGAACTGTTTTTCCGCAGCCGAAGGGACCGGGGATAAATCCTGTGCCGCCTTCAACAATAGGATTCAGTGTATCGAAAGTACGCTGCCCGGTTTCCATGACTTTGAAAGGACGGGGCTTGTTCTTGTGGCATTTTACTTCAACCTTGACCGGCCATTTCATAGCCATTGTAAGGCTGCGTTCATTCCCGTCTGAATCGGTAACAGAGGCGATAGTATCAAGAACTGTGTAATCGCCTTCGGCAACGATGGATTTGATTGTTCCGGAACCTTTGTAATCGAATGGGACCATGATTTTGTGGTCGATCCAGCCCTCTTTGACATTTCCGATCCAGTCACCGGCAGAAACGCTGTCCCCGCTTTTGACCAGAGGCTTAAAATGCCATTTTTTATCGTTATCTAAAGAAGGGGTGTACTGGCCTCTTTTAAGGAAGACACCATCCATCTTATCGAGGTCGTTCTGGAGTCCATCGTAATTTTTTGAGAGCATTCCGGGACCCAATGTCACTTCCAGCATGTTTCCGGTGAACTCAGCTTCGCAGCCTACATAAAGACCGCGGGTGCTTTCAAATACCTGCACATATGCGTTTTTACCGGTAATTTTTATCACCTCGGCCATCAGCCTGGTGCCTTTAAGATCTATGTAGCAGATCTCATTCTGAGCAACCGGCCCGTCGACTTCAATAGTGACCAGGTTAGCGACAATGCCGACCACTTTTCCCTTGGTGCTCATTGATTTCCTCCGTTAAGAACAACTTTATTTATTGCAAGGATAATATCTTTTTTGAAACTTGTCCTCAGCCTTTTTCTATATTCAGGCTATATATTGCTATTTAAACTTGATATTTTCTTACTCTTCTATTCCTGTCCTCAGAACGCCACCGGCATCTCAAATCCCGCTCTCAGTTCCTCAGCCAGCATTTCCAGTCTCTCTCTGCCGGTCTTCGGGTCCAGAACTTTCCATCTCTCGACTATCGCGAGTTTGATTGAAAATGCCAGAACCTTTTCGATTCCGAAATAAGAAAAAGTGGTCAGGTCATTGAGCATTTCCCAGCGAAGAGAATCCAGACCCTTCTCCATTTCAAGAAGGTTTCCCCGGGAGATGGCCAGAACTTTTTCAGTCCAAGGCAGAATAGATGAAAGGCCGAAATCAGGGGCATTGGACCGCAGTATCAGTTCAGCCACGTCGTTGCGCCCGATTATCATCGTGGAAACAGCTTTGTCTCTTTCCGTTGCCAGCTCATCGAAATGCTTCAATCCTTTGCGGCTGTTGATCCCTGCGACCAGATTGCGGAGATTAAGCTCGAAAGTGAACCACTCTTTTATAAAGGCGTTGTTGTTTGCGATAACTTCATCAAAGAAAAACCAGTTGAGCTGATCCCGATTGATCAATCCCGGGAAAACCTGACGGTTTTCCTTGTACGATTCCAGAAAAAGCTGCATGTATTTGGGAAGGATTTCGGGATTTTTAATAGATGAAGTCAAAGTATCACGGGAGAAATTCCCCTTTGGATCGAAATCGGTTTTGTTTTCCAGAATGGAGATCAGGTTATCGTTATCGAAGGGAAGCCTGATCAGCTTCAGGAGTTTGCGGTCAGTACCGGTAACCTGCTCTTCGGTCTCTGCGATAAAATCAGTGAATGAGGGGACATTCTTGCCCTCATCAAGAGAAATATCCGGGAGGCCTGCGACGAGGAAATAGTAGCTGCTTGCCATAATTATTCACCGAACAGGTATTGACGGGTTCTTGGACGCAGGTATTCTTTGAAGAATTCCTGGAAGTCTTCATCGGTAAGACTGATTCTGTAACCACCGCCAACCGGTCCGATACGGAACCCCGACTTGATAGATTTGGTAAAGGAGAGGTCGATGTTTTTCTTCAGAAGGTCGGATGCGCTCTTCTCGAAGGATTTTTTGAGCTCTTCCTGTTTGTTTGCCGGCAGAAGGACTTCAAGCCTGGGAGCTTCCCCAGATGTCACGTTCCAGTTCTGAATAACCGTGGAAACGAAGTCTTTAACGTTTGAAGGGTCGGCCAGTACCTGAGTGGTTGAATCTTCGATCACTTTTGCCGTGACAAGGTCCAAAATCTGCTGTTTGATGGCAGAGAGAGCCTGGGAACCTGTGAGTTTCAGTTCAGATTCGGTATTCCTTTTAAGCTCCTGGGCCTGTGTGCGAGCATCAGCGATAATTTTTTCGGCTTCTGCTTTAGCGTCGCCGATAATGCCGGCGGCTTTTCCTTCCGCTTCAGAAATGATCTGGGTGGCTTTCTGTTCGCCTTTCTCCACACCTTCCTGGTATATTTTTTCAGTCAGTTCCTGGATTTTTTGTTCCATTGGCTTTCCCCTGAACGATGTAAATGAAAAAACTTTAGAGATCCTTTTTTGTCTTCCAATATCGCATGTTAAACGATAAAGTGTACTTTCCTGAATACAGGAGAAGAAAAACAATATAATAGTATTTTTACAGACATGCAAACATACAGTTAGTTCCTATTAATTGAAAAAAATGCTATTAATCAGACATATAATTAGAGTTTGGTATATTATTATTGTCGGGTGAGGGTTCTTTTTTGGGAAAAAAAAGACAAAAAACTATCGGGGAGCATAAGAGTTTTTTGGAAGGGGGAACCGGGGGAATGTATAAAAAACTTGTGTGGGAGGCCTCAATCCTGCCTTAGCCGATTTGATCTCGCGCAGGGCAGGCTGGTTATATAAGCCGCTTACCCTGCCTGATCTCTTGAAAGGCCTCGCGTCACGGGGTATACCGGAGTTGAGGTAGTAGCTATTCTTCTATTTTAAATCTTTTCAGGCTCTCCGGTGTCACAACCACAAGCACTCTTTCAGTAGGGGAGAATGTGGCACACACTGCGGAGTTACCGTATTTTCCCAGTTCTTTCCAGTTCCTGGTGGAGTAGATTCTGCCGCCTGCGGCAAACAGGGAGCCATCGGGGGAAAACGCGTGACAGAATCCTTTAAATTGTCTTATAAGCGTACCATCGTTGCTTTTCACCAGAAGTACTTTACTCATGATAGTCTTCTCGATTGTAACAGCGATTGCGCTGTCCTGTGCAGAGTAAGAAAGCAATGGAAGATGGGCCCCGGGAGCTGTTCCCGGTTTATCGGAGAAATAGGGGAGATCCCGGTCATGTCCGCCTGTGCGGCTGTCAAATATTCTTATCCTTGACTGATAGTCCATCATGAGATTTCTGTATTCAAATATGGCAAGCTTCGATGAAGAGTGCGAAAATGCGACATCCGCAAAAAGGTGACCCTGAGCTGGATCGAGACTGTAGATAAGAGAATATGTTTTTGCATCAAGCACATATACTCTGCCCTTCGCCACCGCAGCCATAAGGCTTCCATCAGGAGAAAAAACTGCTCTTGAGGTGTTTTGGGTTACTGTGACAGTTCTTATCTGTTTCCAGTTTGCGGATTCGTAGATAAGGACCTTATCTCCCCCGGCTATCGCCAGTGTATCACCACCTGGCAGAAACGAGACTGAGTATCCCGAAAGGAGCTCCGGGAGAGGCAGAAAAGCCATCACCCTGCTCTCATCATTTTTTTCCTGGTAATAGAAAACCCCCGATGAACGGAAAAAGTCACGTTCGGAGAACCGCGACGGTACGGCGGCAATTTGCCCGGTCTGATTAACTGAAAACACGCCTACACTTCCTGCTGTAATCATATTGGGAACGGCAAAAAATTTTCCGGTAGGGGAATATGCCACGTTTTTGATGTTCACCGGTCTCAGCTGTATGACAGGGCCGACCTGTTTAACCCGCGAATATCCCGAAAATGAGGCAAATAATAAAACAACTAAGAATAGGATCTTTCTCATAATGGTTCTCCTGTAATTCAATATACCTTAATACATAAATATATAGGAAATTGCATGCCGGAGGATAAACCTAAATTCCGCAGTTGGATGCGGCGTATTAGCGCAACCTGTTGATTGCTAAGCCATTCAGGTGTCTTGGCCTTATCACCTTGTCGATAAAGCCTGCGCCACCTTCATGTCTTATCAATTCAACATGTTGCGCTACTTCAACCACCCCAACTGCGGAAATTAGGTTAAAGCAATCCACCGGGGAGGATCACTAAAAACCGTAACTGATCTGCCAGCTGAGAGATTCCCCAGGTGAAAGATCTGTATCAAAGTAAGGTTCAAAAGAAAAAGTTCTGGAGTTTCCCCATACCGGCATCCAGGCCAGCGGGAAATTACAGTTCACCTCCACACTGCCGGATAAGGGGTGGAACTGGGTAATTTTCAATGGCTCACCGGATTTAATGCCAAGCGGCTGGTAACAACCTTTTTCCCAATTGTGCTCACTGTGCCTTTTCAGAATTTTTCCCTCAGTGAGGTAAAAGCCCGGATTTTCAGGTACTGAAACCGGAGTAGAGAATGAACAACATGAAAGATCTGAGTTTAACGGGAAAAAAGGATGAGCAAACCATCGTACCCGGAATTTACAGATGCCGGTGTTTTTCAATGTGGAAGCCGAGCACACCTGACGGTCCTGAAGACTGACAGTTCTCTGCAGATGCAGCCTGTACTCATTTAAAGTTTCCCCTGACCTTTTGCTAAACTCCTGATCGGAATCCATCACTACTGAAAAATCGTTGATTTTGGTTCTCCAGGAGCAGAATTCCACAACATCGGGGTTGTCTCTTACATGAAAGGGCTCCACCGGGCTTGATCTGAGGACAGTCCCTACACCTATTACCAGCACCTGTTCACCAACCGAGGCATTTTCTGCTCCCAGTGCTGTCTCAAAAACTTCAGGAGCACCCTGTCCGTCAAATCTGGATGGAACCGGATCAGGGTAAAGAGGACCGGAAAGGAGGTCTCCTTTTGAGAGGTCCCGGATTTGCCAGATGTATCCACCGGTGCAGTATCGTGAGCCGAGGCGGAATCGATCAGAGACCGGATCCAGAACCGAAACAATGAGCTGGTTGTTGCGGATAAAAAACATGCGTTGCAGCTTTCAGCGGTTATTATTTCCTTCGAAATCACGAAAATAACATCGGCCATTTTTTGCACCAAGAAAGATGGAGGTATCGGTAAAAACAGGATGCCTTTTTCATGGGAGCGCAGGCTGTCTTTAAATTATCCTAAATCAAGTTCTGGAACGGGAATTTCATGTGACAGGTTCAAAGGGGAGAGTGAAATAGAAAGTTGTTCCTTTTCCAGGACCTTCCGATTCCGCCCGGATCCATCCGCCGTGATGCTCAACAATTCTTTTAGCCAGTGCAAGCCCTACTCCGGTTCCTTCCGTATCGGAATGCAGCTTGTCAAAAAGACCGAAAATTTTATCTTTGTATTTGGACTTAAAACCAATACCATTATCTTTGATAAAGAAAACCGTTTCCTCTCCTGTTCTGACAGTGCCAATCTTGATATATGGAGAAGGTTGATCGGATGTAAATTTAACCGAATTTTCAATAATATTCTGGAACAGTTCAAAAAGCTCACTGCGGTAGCCTATAACCTCTGGCATGGAGCGGTCTATCTGCACATCGATGCCTTTCAGGTTGATTTTCTCTTTAAAAAGATCGACTGCAGCTTGAGCAATCTCACTTAAATCAAGAGGTTCTGCTTTCCGGGTAGCCAGCCCGATCCTGTTTAAACTGATAAGATCGTTAAGCAGCCGCTGCATGGTCTCTGTGGCATGGATTATCTGCATTATATCCTGATGAAGCTGGGTGCGTTGGCCTTTCTGCGCATTTTCTTCGAGATATCCAAGAAAACCTTTGATTGTGATCAGCGGTTGCCGTAATTCGTGAGATATGGTATAGGTAAATCTTTCCAGATCGGCATTTTTCTTTTCAAGCTCTTTAATCAGTTGTTCTCTTTCTCTGGTGGCGCTTTTTTGTTCTGTAATATCGGTTATTATTCCCTCCAGAGCCGATGGAGTTCCGTCTTCAAACAGTATAACGTTTCTCTGGTGAAGCCATCCCGGCTCACCATTTTTTTTTATAATTTTGAATTCGAATGTTGGATTTGTGCTGCCGTTTAGAATTTCTGACCAAAAGTTCTCAAATGTGCTGCGCCACTCGGGGGCGAGGAGGTTTTTAATGAATAGGGGTGATGAGTAGAAGTCCTGTGGTGAGAAGCCGGTCACATCCTTTACAGACGGACTTATATACTCGTATCTGCCGCTTGGAAGAGACTTGCGGAAAATGATGTCTTTTGCATTTTCGGTAAGGCGCTGATATCTCTCTTCAGATCTTCTCAGACTCGACAGTGTCTTTTTCTGTTCTATAAAACTGTAAACTGCAAAAGCTATCAGTAAAGATGAAAACAGGATTACGATAGAGTTGAGAATAAAGTAGGTTCTGTTCTGGCGTGTAAGGACTCCAAGAAGGCCACTTTTTGGGGGATAAACAATGATTTTCCAATTCAGTCCTGCAGCTTTGAATTCAGTTTCGGATCTATCAGGGGCAGAAAAAAGCCCGGAACTGTTACTATTCAGGGTCAAAGGAACAGTGTCAGAATTTACGACCATTTCCGCGGCAAAATCTTCGGGAATAGAACCGAAGGCAATCTTCTTTATCAAGGTATCAAGTTTTAAAATACCGGCAACAGCTGCTTGAACTTCTCCGCGCTTAAGGATAGGAGAGCTGAATACAGCCAGGAATTGACTCTTTTCTTTGGATCCACTTTTAATCAGGGCAGATTTGCTCCTGCGAATGGACTGGGAGATTTGAGCGGAACTTAATCTGGAGATGATGGTGTCTCTGTACCCGGAGCTGTCTAAAGAAACATGTGATAAAACATTTCCATCAGAACCGACCAGATCGATTTCTGAGTATGAAAGCTCTCTGCTCATTATGCCCATGGCATCAGTCCGGAATCTCTCTTCTTTACTATTAAATGAGGATTTCCCCCAAAGTGACCTGAGATGTTCCAGGTCCTTCCTTCTTTCAAAAAGGATAAATTCAAGTTTTGTAACAGTTTGTAATGCAGCGGAGTTGCATTGGCTTTTTATGAGATCGTGTGTGAGCTGCTGGGCTTTTTTGTACCCCCAGAAGTTTCCCCCAACCAGAATCAGAAAGATCAGAGAGGGCAGGATATAGAGGAGACGATTGCTGTAATGGAAAGTTTTTCGGCGCTGATTCATAGAACCCACTTCTAAGAATTAAGATTCAAAATTGCGCCTTTTCACAATGGATTGATATTCCAGTTCAACCAGTAATCGGCAACACAAGACATCTCACGCCTGAATTCATCAAAGTCAAGTGGTTTAACCAGATAACTATTTGCATTGTAATAATAAGACCTGACTATATCCGGCTCAGCCATGGAGCTTGTCAGAATCACTACCGGAATTGCCCGCAGATCCTCAGAACTCTTCACCTCTTTAAGCACATCGAGCCCGTCGATTTTAGGTAGACGAAGGTCGAGCAACACCAGACGGGGCCGGGGGTTAGAGCCGGGCATGGAGTAGTTTCCCCGCCCCAGAAGATAATCGATAGCACTTTCACCATCGGTTACATGAACGATCTTTATTTTCTGCTCATGCTGAGAGAGTCCTCTGGTTGTCAGCACTGCATGACTCTCATTGTCTTCAACAAGCAGTATTACTGATTCCTCTGTCACAGATGCTCCATCAAAAAAATTCCGGTTTGGGATTTCGGAATGCAAAATCTCCTCATTATGAAAATATGCAAAAAACGAGCCGAGCCCAGGACTCTTTTCAGGCCCCGACCCGCTTTATCTGAAGAGAGTTGGTGGCTCCCTTTACCGGAGTTGTCCCGCTGACGAGCGCCAGGAGATCATTCTTTTTAACAAGGCCGGCATTCAGTAGAACCCCTTCCGCATCACGCAGCAGCCCGGGGATATCAGTGGCAAACCGAAGGAAAAAGGGAGTGACGTTCCAGGCCATTGAAAGCATACGAACTGTCTGCATTTCAGGAGAAAAGGCATAAATGGGGGCCTGAGGCTTAATCTTTGAAAGATAGAGGGCCGTATCACCTGAAACGGTGAAGACACAGATGGGAATTTTTCCCATATCAAAACTGGCGTGTGCTGCAGCCTCACAGATAGCGTGAGGGGGATAACAGTCTTTAATTATCAGATCGGCATTTTTTTCATGAATATAGTGACTGTTTTCGGTAATAGTGGCAATCTGTATCATCGTCTGCACCGATTCCACCGGGTATAAGCCCACCGCGGTTTCTCCGGAGAGCATGATGGCATCGGTACCATCTATGATGGCATTTGCCACATCGGTTGATTCGGCGCGGGTTGGAATGCGGCTGCGGATCATCGATTCGAGCATCTGTGTTGCCACTATGACAAGTTTACCGGCGCTGTTAGCCTTGTCAATGAGCTCTTTCTGAATTACCGGAACAGAATAAGGGGTGGTCTCAACCCCCAGATCACCCCTTGCAACCATGATACCGTCACAAACCTGCAGAATATCACTGATCTTTTCGGCGGCTTCAGGTTTTTCGATCTTTGCAATTATCTTCAGATCGTTACGCTTTTTTATGGTGATTTCCCTGAGATCCTGGAGATCTTCGGGGCCCCTTACAAATGATAATGCTATATACTGGATGTCCTTGTCTAAAATGAAATTCAAGTCATTGAGGTCTTTTGCGGTTAAGGATGGGATCCCCAGGTCCAGTCCGGGGAAATTTGCTCCTTTGAATGAGGAATATGCGCCGGTGCTCAAAGCAGTGCAGTAAATGCTACCGGATTTCTCGATCTGCTCCACTCGCAGTCGTATCGCCCCGTCGTTTATCAGGATATGACTGTTCTTTTTGATTTTTGCACTCAGACCGGGGTATCGGATAAATATTGCTTTATCATCAGACTCGATCTCCTCCGGAGTTATCCTTACAAGCGTTCCTTCCTGAATAGTGAATGTTTTGTTTTCCCTTGTAGGACCGGTTCTGATTTTTGGCCCCTGTAAATCGACCAGAATGGCGGGCTCCAAACCGATTTTTCCAGCCTGCTGGCGTATATGCAGTATTACTGCAGAAGCTGATTTTTGTGTTTCATGCGAAAAATTGATGCGGAAAATGTTCGTGCCTTCAGTGAGTAATTTATGGATTACTTCTGGAGTTGCGGAGGACGGCCCAATAGTGGCGATTATTTTCACCTTTTTTTTCATTTCTGCAACCCTTTTCAGTCTGGCGCCCTGAAACCCATCACACTTTTTTCTGATCTATCCTTAACTGTTTTTCTTGCGATAATGAACCATTTAGATTCGCAGTTTTGAATTGTAAAGATTTCATATTCAGACTGGGAAAAGCGCTCTAAGGATTCTTGAAGTTCATGTCCGCAGACCTGCATCACTTTCCATTCCATTTTGGTTGCCACCTAAGGGCTCCTTTTGAAAAGTTGTAAGATGATAAGGATTTTAAGTTTCTGTTAGCTTCCCATTCTGAGCGGAAGAGAGGGGGGAAGAGTTTTGACAGAAACTGGTTAATATGAAGATATTTTAGGAAGCAAAGATGGGCCCTTGAGGGTTTGGGAGGGGGGAGGGGGTTCCGGGATGCCTCCCCAGAGATGACATAGTGCCAAGACCCAGAGTCCCGATTTCACCTCAGAGATGAAATAGTGACAATGCAAAATTCCCAAAATCATCTCTGAGGTGACATAGTGCCTCAACCCCTCAGACTACCTGATTCATCTCTGAGGTTGAAAAACAAGGGATTTTCAAGGTTTCTACTCGCCCCCGGCTTTTTGTCACGGTTTT
>JAAYYB010000183.1 GCA_012515615.1 Fibrobacter sp. | reverse complement strand
TCTTTAAACGGTCATTTTGAGTGAGAAAAGTCGGTCATTTTCAATGAGAATCATCGGTCATTTTGGTTGAGAATAACCGGTCATTTTCGATGAGAATTATCGGTCATTTTGAGTGATAACGGGCAAGAAGCTATTCCGTAACTGGCGCAATCGGCAACGAGCTAAGTAAAAATGATGCCAGCGGTTTCTCGGCCCTTCCGGGCGGTTATCGTAGCTCCGATGGTTTTTTCACCTACATCGGTGACTGCGAACACTGGTGGTGTACTACGGTATTCGATACATCTTTCGCGCACTACCGTGGCCTCTACTACGGCAGCGAGAGCCTTACCATATATTTCAGCCCTAGGAGTTGGGGCCTTTCTGTTCGTCTTTTGCGGGATTGATTATTTGTCCCTTTGGCTAATTTTATAATTTTCCCGCGACCTCGGAGCGAAGCTGAGAAGCGGTGATGTGGTTGTGAGAAAGGTTACAGCAGGAGCTGAAGAGAGATTTGATGCGTACAGGATTCTGGAGGGGGGTGTGTCGAAGTTTTTAGGGTCGGAGAGAGAGTTTGAGGGGATGCGGAGGAGGGTGGAGAAGTATGTGGTGTGTTGGGAGGTGAGGAAGAGAGTGAATGAGGCCATTTTGTTTACTGAGAATATTAAAGACCAGAAGAAAAGAGCTATTGAGCTTCAGTTATAGGACACTTCCATTTTAACTTGTCTTAGCTTCACTTTAACTTCCATATCGGACACTCCTGCCAATTATCAGCAAACCCCATTTGTCGTTTCGGCACTTCGGGATATCTTATTAGAAGATCAGTAAATCGATTAATCCAGTTGCTTTGGGGGGCGATTCGATTGAGCATATATTTCAAAACTGTAAGTACTCCGAAAATTCTGTTTCCTGTAACTTCAACAGGACTATGCCATTCAGGATGTTTATTCTTTCTAGGAATAGTTGGTTGATATCCTATTTCACGGTTCCACAATCGTGAATGGTGTGCACAGATATTCCGTACCCCGTTTATCGATCGCATCCAGGATAGTAATACATCATCAGAAACCCCGTAAAGATCTCCCATTTTCTGGCGAATAGGTTTTTCTACACCGTTAAGAAGTGTCAGCATCATTCCAAAAGGCATAATTTCACACGACATCCAGAAAGGCAGGTTTTGGTGAGAATCACCATATTTTTGCAGGAAGTGCTTTACAAATACCTCCTTATTACGGTTTTGCTCATCGTTCAGTTTTTGCAGGAATTCATTGTGCCTGTCAGAAGACAAACATGGTAATGATTCTGGAAGGGTGTACCCGAAAGGGCCATGCTGGTGAACGTGCAGATATACCAGATTAGTCCGGACAGCAATTTCTATCCGTTCAATTGCATCGAGAATAAGTAATCGTAATTGCCGGTCAAAAGTGTAGAGCTTCCATACAGTGTCAATGGTTGTACCATTTTTGAAGGTATCATCTGAATTTCTGAATGGGAACAGGTATCCGCTGAGGCGGTAGTAACTGACTGCCTCGAGCCTTTTTATCAGAGTGGGGCGATCCGCAATAAGTCCACGTTTGATTAGAAGATCAGCCTGGCACTCAAAGGTGAGTTGTGGTTTAGTATATTTCATGTCCACAATAGCTATAAAAAGAAAAACCCCCCAGAATTGAGCATTCCGCTAGGCGGAAGAGGCTTGGGAGGTATGCTAATTCAAATATACTACAAAAGGTATGCCGTTGCCAAGGCTCTTTTTATCCATAAATAATTAGTTTTCCGGGAGGGAATATTTACCTGTTTTCTATATGTTGTGGCCGGCCAATAGAAAAATAAAGACTGAGGAGAAATCTATAGCTTTTCTTTTTCATAAAGATTGGTTTTCATTTAACTCCTATTTTCCGTGCAGTTTGAGCCTTTTAATACAAAGGTTTGTGCCATAAATTTGCATCGACCTCACTTCGTTCTTTGCATGATAATGTGCCAGCAAGGCCATCAGTTCGCAATAGTCCATTGATGTTTTGATTCTGTTCTTTTCTATACTGAGTAAGTCAATTTCAATATCACCTGTTTTATAATCAGGAAATTGGAAAAGGCTGTCTGGAGACCTCGTGTCTACAACTCTCGTATAATCATAAATAGAATGGTATTCAGGAATGCTATTTGAAATAGATGGTTGGATGAAACGAATTTGATTTCTGTTTTCTTCGTGCACATATCCGAAGGCGATCCTCTTTTGTGTCGAATCCTCAATGATGGTATTCTCTTCTAAAAGCAAAGATCTCAACCGCGCAGAAAAAGAAGCTATTAAACGACAGGAAAGTCTAAAGAATGTGGGAATATCTCTCTTACGTTCATTAATAGAGATCTTCTTTAAATGACTAACAATAATGTTTATTTCACCGAAAAGGGAGAAAAAGGCTGTTAAGTCCTGTGTATCCCAAGAAGAAACTAAGGGTTCGATAATAAGTCTATAGAAAGGGGACTTCTTGGATATCCCTTGGAAGAGATCACGATACTGCCCTCGATTTAAGTTCTCGAATTCATTGTACGCCTCATATGTTGTTGTAGCTGTATTCTGTGTTCGGGTAATATATTTCTTAATGTTATCTGGGTATTGAGCTATTCGAAGGTGATAAGGTCCGAATATTAGTAAGGTAGATACATGGAGATATTGTCGAAATGAGTTTTCAACCAAGCCTGTGAACGCATCAATTGAATCGAAAAAGTCTTGACCAGAAGCTGTTGCGAAGACACCATCATACAAAGTAAAAATTTCACATATTTCTTTTCTCGGTAATTCATGTAGTTTAAGATGTGCAGAAGTAGAAATTGCAACACTTCGTTGAAATTCTTTACAAAGCTCAAAGAAGGCTTCATTTGCGAATGTGACTAAGCGCGCGAGTTTACTTTCATCTCTGGCGGTATAATCATAATTGTCAAGTATATTCGTGAAATGCTGTGTAGCTTCAAGAGGACGAAATCGTAATGACCAGCCATCCTGCCTGCCTTCACCATAAATATCAATAAGAAGAGGAGATTCATAGCGTAAAATTACCCTCATCATACTCCAGATTGAATCGCTAATCTGCTTTACTAATTCATCAGAATATGCTGGGAACCTTTTTGTTGAAGAAATTAATAGCAATGGCTGAATTATTCGCTTGTATTTTTGGATTGCATTCGCAACAGCCAGTGTAATTTCAGGTTCAAGCATTCCTTCCCACTGTTTTGATTCTCTTTCCAATGCACATATAGGGCTGTCTTGCTTAATCGTGTGCTCTACAATAGCACTTGCCTTAATGCCAGTAGTTGAGTATACTTGAAGTAAATAGTCTTCCAATGATAGCCCATATTCCTTAATTATTCGTGTATTCATTTGTTGAATGCTACTTCTCAAACGCCATACAAGTACTCCATCTCTATTAAATTTCTGTATAAAACCAGTAACACTAAGTTGCTTAAATACAAATTTATTGTTGAGGAAAAGTGGTTCATCCTCAAGCACGTATCGACGAAGATATATTTCACAAAGAATTCTTAATGTAAGTTCTCTAGTTTCCTTTTTCTTGATACCCCCACCATATACAAGTTTATCAATACATTCTTTGAAGTATTCATCGCTTTCAAGTAAAGTTTTGATATTATGAACTGTTACATCATCAAGAACGCGAGTATATCCGCTAAGGATATCATAATTTCTTGAAGAAAATCTGGTTAGTGCTTCTTGAATGTATGGGCGGAATCCGATATTTGTACTACCGAGGCGTTCTTGGACTCTTTTGAAAACAGTTTCCAAAAAGTCACGTTTTATTATGGTTTGTTTTTCAGGATTATTCGAATAAGCCCGTAACCGTTTTTCTATGGCCTGCGCTGCGAGCTCAGGGGTAACCTGAGGCAGAATCAATTGTTCTGAAGCATCAAAGAAACCTGTTAAAGCAGAATCCTGCTCAATTCGAGATCTCCAATGAGGAAAACCTGCCACGACAAATGCAACCTTTATGTCTTCACGACTAAGCGTATTTTTTATAACTTGAAGATTTGCAAGAAAGTCAAAAACAGTATTCACATCTTTGTGTTTGTGTAAGTCATCAATGAAAATGAAAAAACCAAGAATATTTCGAGATTGTATTTCAAGCATAAAAAGCCGTGCATCTTCATAATCAATTCTTCTTGAAAAGTCTTGAATTCCGTAACTTCTACCTATTTTCGAGATAGCAACACATAGCTCCCGTTCAAATTTCTGGATGTAGTGAGCTACGCTAGTACTATCTGTTAAAGCCAAACGGATTGGTTCGATTCTATTAATTGCAAGATGTGGTGCAATAAAATCATAAAAAGTAGTTTTACCTGTACCAAAGTCACCCCCAAGTAGGAACCCTTTGTGAAATAAGCTATCACCCTCATGCTGCAATTGTGTAGTTGCCCATTCAATCAATGGAGTTCTCACAATGATTTCATCAAACAATTCTTTATCAACTTGGAATAAACCATCAAGTGGGCCAGCAAGAGGATTTGTTCTTAAGTTCAGCTCCTCCCACCATTCGGTTTTTGCTGGTTGAGAAATAATCGCTTCGGGTTCTGGTATCTCCTCATAATCAAGTATAGAAGGCAAACTTAGATACTCTTTCTTTTTTTGCTCGATTAAACTATCAATCTCTTGTGCTTTCTCTTTTGAAATAATATTAGCTATTTTGTCAATGTTATCAGGGCCTGATAAACTCGGGATTTCTTCTTTAATGGCAAATAGCTTAGCATTCTGTTGCATCAACCCATTGAATTCATCTGCTTTTAAGTTTAGTGTGCGCAAGAATGGGTTTTCATCAATTATGGTTTGTAGTTTCTGAATATTTTGTATATTCTGTACGCGTACTACGGTTTCTACCAATGAAATGCCAATTTCCCTGTCGCGCGGTATACCATATTTGAATTTCAGTTTGTTGCCGAAATACGCTTTCAAGATAGATTTATAGATGTCCCTCTCAAATAGCCCTTGTGAATTGGCTAACAGTTTGTAATTGCTCTTAACAAAATGGTAAACTGATTGTTCGCGAGACATGGGTTTCTCCCTATCTGATAACCGAGATTACAGCAGGTGTATTACATGAGCACAAAGCATATTAGACTTTTTCATTGAGCTTAACCAATTGTCGCACATTTGATTTTAGCGGAAATATTGGTGCTAAAACATTTCGACAACAATGGATCGCTTATTAACAAAATTGAAAACTAGTCACCCATAATATTTACTATACAATATACACTAACAATTGTCAAAGGATCAAATATTCAGATATAAATGAAACTCAGATCAATATATTACTTTAAAATTTGCACATGGTATGAATAATCAAGAGGCTGAACCTGTTTACTGGAGAGAAGATCGTTTTCCACTGGGCAGCTATGAGCATTTTTATTCAGGGGAGGAACATAACTTTTTTCCCTTAAGGCTGTATTTTTCAGCCCGCGAATTTATTCAGGATTATTCATCACAGTATAGCTATTGGTGGTAAAACATTAATTATATTAGAGAATGTAATTAGTGGTAAGCCACTGTTTATTCGAGGTTAAAATGAATCAAAAAATTACCGCATACCTTCCGTCCGAAATAGTAAACAGTGTCAAAATTGAAGCTGCTACGAAAGGGTCGATGGAGTATTCGGAACTGATTCAGAGAAAGATTACTCATGCATTGAAGGAATTCGGTGAGATAAAAGACTATGAACAGTTTACTAAATATTTCCAGGAGTTAACCCGGTCTTTTTCTCCGTCGAAAAGAGGACGACCCTGGCACAAACAAAGCGCATCCTCAAAAAAACGGTTAACATTGTACCTCGGTTCATCTATTGTTAAAGAGATATCTAAAGTATCGGTACGCTTTGACATAAGCAGGTCTAATGTAATCGAACTCGCCCTGAAATTATCTGAAAAGGAAAATGCAAACAAATCTCCTCTCTTTATAGCAGATCCCCAGCTGAAATTCCTGGAAAACGATTATACTCTCCTGAAGTCTCTTATGAAAGAAACTGGTGCTGAATTCGTTGGGGAGTTTTTATCAGCATGCAAGTACAGCTGGATTTTAAAGGAGATTAGGAAAGTAATAGGTGAGAACAGGGCTTTGAATGAGAAAGATTAATAGTGGTGTGCCGATAATTGATATCGGGTTGCAGTTCATGCAAATGCTTAAAATAAATATCACATAAAAATTCCCCCCACAACCTTCCCCGAATTTACGACGCAAGCCGGTTCGCGCAAGGGTATCCCAAAAATATTTTGGCTCCCCCGTTCCGAGGACTCCACGGTACCCCCAAAATATTTTTGTGACCCTCCCTTGCTGCGCTTCCGTTTGCGGGAGAAGAAAGTCGTTCGCCACTGGGCAGGCTGTGGGGGGAATTTTTAGTTTAGGACAGTATGACACTTAACTACAATCAAAGTATGTTGTGTTTCGGCCGCAAGCCTTGGTGATGAGAATGGAAACAGAGTTATCTATAGGTTTAAATCGATTTGGAACAGATCTTCACAAAGTAATTATTTATATTTTGTAAAAAAGGCTGAAAAATGAAGAGCAACTTAATACAAATCACTTGCATTTTACTATTGCTGGCTGTAAAGACAAATACTAATGCTGCAAAAATTGGCTTGGATATCGATGCTACACAGCTAAATAGAGTTGCATTACCTATTGAATTTGGCGTACACTTCATGGTTATTCCTGCCTTGTCATTTGATATGGGTGATCGCATAGGGTCTGATCTTGTTATAACAGATGGTGATACGGACCAAGTATTAGTGCTTTGGAATCATATTCAGCCAGGTCTGAGTCTGGAATTAATATGCTCTAAGCAATTAAAATCAACACCTGTTTTATTACCATATTTAGGCGTAGGCGCAGGCGTTGTAACGGACATTGGGTGGCCTGCACATAAAGAACATAGACAAGTTTTTTTAGCTTCACTTGATGCAGACATTTACCTTTGGGTATCGAGCGGAATCAGATATTCTATATCTGAGTGGCTGAAAATTTATGGTGAGTTTAGATTTGAAACCAAAAATTTTAAAGGTAGGATTGAAAGTGGGTATGGATTTATGATTTTTTTGCCTGAAAGAAATAAGTGATGGTTGAGAAATAATACAGTGTTCAATACTCTTATTGTATAAAATGTGTACAAAAAAGAACCGCCGGGTACTAGACCCGGCGCTTCCGCTTCACCCAAAATAATGCAAGAGGGCCTTGCATAAGGTAGGATCTTCAATATAGTTACTGAAACCCTCCGCTTCAACATATCTTTTCAGCTCATAACTCCCTTTACATAGTTTACAATCCTTGAGTACTCCCCTTTTTCCATAACGGGATAAACCGGTTTCTGAGCCAATATCTGGGAAGTCTCTGCTGAGACGATCAAGCCTTTCAGCTCTCTGCCGATTCGCCTGGCCCTGTCCAGGAGCTCTATCCCATTCATCTGGGGCATGCGGTAATCGGTGATAATCAGTCCCACATTACTGTCTTCAATGATATCTCTTAGCGCTTCCTCGGGATCATCGTACGATTTGCAATTTGTGTATCCATTGTCCCTGAGAATACTCTCAATCACTTCTGTAAGTTGGATCATGTCATCTACGATGATAATTCTGGCAGCGGTCCGTGTCTTTTCCATAGTTTCCTCTCTTTCCTCTGGGTCAGCTTGAAATCTTTGCAGATTAACTATTCTGGATTGAAATATCCGTACCGGGAATCGGATCTACTCTCAAATATTGATTCTATGGAGAGTTAAAAATGCCACATTCTCCCTTTTTCCCCGGTAATCTGGCATATTTCTGCTCTACAGCATTCGATATGGTTGTCAACTGATCCGCCCGCCTTCTTGATAAATGCCACATATCAACACCAAGTAATCCCTGCAGAACTTTTACTTCTTCTAAAGAATGCTCCAGGAGTTTGTTATTGGCATTAGCATTTTCCAAAGCATACCAGGATCCCCCCATTTCCACCTCATTGACAGCTCTCAGATCTGACATCTTTTGATCGATGGTACTTACATTTTCAGTAGTCTTCATTGCCCAGTTCTGGTACATCCGGGATTTCGCCATGGCAGAGGAGGCGATCAGATTGCTTGCCTCAAGGAGCCTGTAATCAGGCCAGTTTTCTTTCGGGATTTCACTGGTAATTTGCCTCTGCCCGATATACCTGTTTAAGATTGACTCTTCATCAGAACCGAACCGCTCATCCCTTTCGGGATTACCCCTGGTGTATGTTTCCGGGTTAAAAGCATTCCCTTCTAATAACGCATCAAAAAAGGAGAAAGTTGTACCGGTGAACGGACGAATCGCACCGGTGATAGCATTATCCGTATTAGTCTCCAGATTGCTCATAATCCTGTCGAAATTTCTGGTTTCATATACAGCCAGGTAATCAATTCTATCGAAGATCTGTGACATTCGATCAACGGTGGCGTAAATATCGCCCGGATCGGTAACCAGCCTGCAGGCCTCACCATAGATATCAGAGATATTTCTTTTATTCCTCTCAAACCACCCTCTCATTGTTTCGTATGTATTGTAAACATCACGCCAGTACATGATTTCATCGTAGGCATCACGGCAGGCATTCCTCACCTTGACGTAAGTTAAAGCCAGAGTGGCCAGTATACCTTTCTCGTTTTTTTGAGGAAGGCCATTATTGGGTGCTCCGCTGGATCCTCCATCACCGCTGGGATCAGGACGGCTTATAAGGTTTTCTGATTGAGCCAGGCAGATAGAGTATCCTAGCAACATGATCAGCATTAGTTTGGTCATCATTTCTACTCCGGTAAGAGGATCCCCCCTTCCCCCCTTAATAAGGGGGGCACACTTGTAAGCAGATACTGCAATGACAGATCTGAACTACATTGATTTTATCAGAATCTAACTGAATTATTTTCACCGCATCCGGTTTCACCACCATAGAGGTCTTATCACACGTGAAAACCCCCTTTACTAAGGGGGGAAGGGGGGATTCCTTTCCTGTGAAGGTCTCATTCCGTTTTCTGACATCTTATTCACAACAGCCCCCAAAACCGGTACCTCCCCCATTGCCTTTACATACTCACTATTGGTCAGAATCTTACTATGCATAGCCGGTGTAATTAAGATTATATCCCCGTCTTTGTGCTCTTCATCCAGCTCAATAGTAATCAATGCCTTATGATCAAAAACATCGAAATCCAGCATAATTTTGTAAACCGGCATTATTATTCCCATGGAAGATTGTCCACCCAGGTACCAGGGCAATTTTTCTCGCTATCACGCCAATTCCTGGTATTATCTGTACTGTAGATATCCTCTCTGACTCTCATCAGGTGAACGACTGTTTCTATTCTGCCACGCAATAAATCCTGGTCCTCAGGGGCTTTTAGAAGTAATTGCAGGCTTTTATAAAAGGAAAGAGCCTTTCTCATTGATTCATAAGAACAGGATGGAACCGCTTTGAACACGAATTTCCGGAGTTGTGCAGCGGTCATGCCGTAGGGGACGATATATGTACATGGGCAATTATTGTAGGTGAATATGCCGGTGTTTACGGTGTTATCCTGCCTGAATCGGCCGTCTGCTCGATCTTTTTCAGGGAAAATGACCTTTGAATTCTTCTTATCTATAACTCTCCATCCGGTGGAACACCTGTTATCTAATGTTGCCATCTCCTCTTCATTCTCATCATCTTCTGTATAGCACATAAGAATCGCTTTTATCAGTGACTCTTCAGTTTCACTTTCTACCCTGTACATCTTTGCTGGAAAATGTTCATACTGCATTTTGGACTCTATCGCGCTTCCGGACAGCCATATTGCCCTCCTTCTGTTCATCGGGTTCTGGCTTGAACCATCATCGGTGAAAGAGAATGAAATTATAGAGGAAGCACTGTCGGAAAGAAAAGGACTGCGGTAATCTTTAAAATCAATATTATCAGGATCATTTATCGACTGCCGCTTCTTTTCGAAAGCTTCTTTCATTCCCATTGGGGGGACTTTTAAATTCGGCGTTCCAGAAGATGCATCCCGGGGGAAATATTTTATTTCCGGAAAAATGTGCACCTGCCAATACCCAAGGTTATCGGTCCGGAATCTATAGTCGTGAACAGCTTCATAACAATACCGGCTGTTACAGTAATCGGTAAATTCACTCCCAGGCAACGATGAGGATGCAGCTGCATTTGCGATACTCTGAATTTCTGTGTTGCCTTCTTCAAGTTCTACTTCAATATCAATGGAGTATTTCCTTCTATCTTCTGGATCACTTCGCAACCTGCGAGCCCAGGCAACTGGCTTCTCCTGGGTGTAAACAGGACTATTGCGGAGATCATATTTACCCTGAGATCCACTGAGAACAGCAACTTCACCATCTATTTTCCGATAGAACTCATCGTATTTTGGGGGCAGATCCGCGAGAGCCTTATCCAGAGTCCACACAGTATCGTTATAGGTATTGTAAACAATATTTATGACACTGTCTTTGTTAATGGCCGTATCGGAAACTGTCAGATCATTTCTTCTGAATTGATACAGAATGTTATCCAGTAAATCGGCTGTACAAGCGTAATCCGTATGGTT
>JAAYYB010000182.1 GCA_012515615.1 Fibrobacter sp. | reverse complement strand
CTTTAAACGGTCATTTTGAGTGAGAAAAGTCGGTCATTTTCAATGAGAATCATCGGTCATTTTGGTTGAGAATAACCGGTCATTTTCGATGAGAATTATCGGTCATTTTGAGTGATAACGGGCAGCCTGCGAAGCTCCATGGCTGAACAGGCCATTTCCAGGGTCTTCCCGGCACCTACAGTATGCGCGAGCATCATGTTTTTCTGCTGAAGCACTCTCCAGACAGCATCTGCCTGATGAGGCCGCATCGGGAAAGGAAAATTGCACCCGTGAAACCGGATATCCGCATTCTGATCAATCATCCGCTCAGGGTGAGTGAATTTCCTCTCAATATGACTGTTATAGACCTGATTATATCTGCTGACAATATCTTCTGTTCTGTCCTTGTCTTTCCAAAGCCATTGATCAAAAGCACTGTTTATCTGCTCTGCTTTTAGTTCCGCCGCCGATGTCTCCTCCTGGTTGAGAACAAGCCTGTCCTCCTTCTCAAGTCTGTCGTAAACCTTTACAGGCTTACCATTCATGATACTGTTAAGAATTTCAAGTGCTGATATGCGGTGAGTTCCAAATGTCTCATTATTGATAGCAGATCGCACAGAACCCTTTATTTCCCATTTACCAGTGATAGGAACATGTATCACATCAACCCGGTATGCATCAAAGACCTCCTCAACGAATTCCTTAACATGCTTTTCACCGACAATAGGGGAGTTTATCCTTAAAGAGATATCCTGTGCTTCGATATCTTTGGGCATAACCTGCTGAAGTGCAGAAACGTTTCTGGAGAAAACAGCCGGCTCCTTAACTTCCGCCAGCTTAGCAAACCGGAGCTTCTCTCTTACATTTCCGGAAAGGAATTCATCTGCGGTAATAAATGTGGCTTTACCGTTATTTACATAATCCTGCGGGTCCTGGTAGATATGGCCTGAGAAAAGCAGTTTGTCGATCAATTGCTCTCTATCTGAGCCGGTCAGTGATTCCATATAGGGGAGGTTAAGGCTGCCATAGCGGGAAAGGGAAAGAATCATGGCATCCAGAGGAGAATCGACACTGGTAACAGGCTCTTTTTTAACAAAAGAGATGCCGTCAAAAATCTCCGCTTTTGTCGCACTCTTTGACTTCGGATCCCAGATCTCAAGTGACTGCAGAAGCGCCGAATCTGGGTCATCATTGAACGCGTAAACATTTTTCCGGGAATTAAGAAACCCGTATTCCTGTACAAAGCTGTCGTAAAGAGAATTAAGCCTCGATAGATCCCTGTTTACCTCAAGCTGCTGGCCGCTGTAATAATGCTCAAAAGCATCCTTTACACAATCCCTTATAGTTGCCATACGCATGATACGCACAATCTCTTCTTTATTCGCGGCCTCGTTTTCGTAAAGAGGAGAGTGTATTATTTCATTTGTCTCGATATCCTTCTGGTAAAGCCTGGTATCCAGACCTATCACAAAGGTTCCGTGGGGGATTTTATCAGCATCGATATGGGAAAGCGGCTCTGATAATGCAGAATCCAGTTCGCGGGTCCTCTCATCTATCATTACAGGCATCACATTTTCCGGCAGATTGCCAATTGCACCTGTTAACCGAACCTGAAGCTCTTCCTCCGGAAGGCTTACGGTGTATTCGTTCCCCTGATACATCGATCCGGAGAGATCCTGAGTACCCAGAATCATTCCCGGATGAGAACTGTAATAGGAATTGACATGTACTTTTCTTATCTGACCATCAGGGGAGGGGAGAGAGATCTCTTCTGTTCCAATAAAGGCCTTTGTCTGCTCAGACATCGGCTGATCAGGAAATCGCTTCTGGAGAAAAACGATATCGGTAACCACCTCGGTATCGGCTATTTGCTTGAAAGAATTGTTAGGGAGCCTCATTGAACCCAGAAAATCGGCTTTTTCAGCTATTTTCCTGCGAACTTCAGTCTCTTCCTTATCAAGTGTATACCGGCTGGTGATAAAAGCAATCACCCCGCCGGGCCTGGTTCCATGCAGTGACTTTAAAAAGTAGAAATCATGAATAGAATAGCGGTTATCAAGACCAGGAGTCTGGTTTTTTGATTCTTCGTAGGGTTTAATGTCTCCAAAAGGCACATTGCTGATCACAAGATTATACCGGTTTTCAGGCATTTTGATATCCTCGTAACCGGAAACCTTGATATTTGCAGATTGATAGAGCTGCTGGGCAATCCGGCCGCTGATCGAATCCAGCTCTATTCCATGCATCTCTACCGGAAGATTCACCGGGCGGAGTCCGAAAAAAAGACCGGTCCCTGCAGCCGGCTCTAATGTGGGCCCCCCTTTGTACCCGAGCCTCTCAACTGCTGACCACACAGCACCTATCACCTGAGGTGATGTATAATGCGCGTTCATGGTGGACCGGGATGCGCTTCGATACTCCTGGTCAGTGAGAAGTTCCTTTAAAATCCTCTGCCTATCAGCCCAGCGGCCCTCCGGCTCTCTTTTAAATACTTCCGATAAACCGCCCCAGCCCGTATACTGCACAAGCCTTGACTGCTCATCCGGTGTAGCGTAGCGTTTTTGCTCTTCAAGCAGCTTAAGAACGCGGATAGCTTCTGTATTAGCCTCGAATTTGGCGACTTTTCCCCCGGCACCCATCCGGTCATCTGAAGTGATATGATAATTGCCCCTGTCATCTGTATGGCCGTTACGAAGCACTCCGGGGGAGCGGGGCAGGGGAGTGGACCTGGGATTATTGTCTGGTGATAACTCGCTGTTACTTAAGACCTGAATCTTTTCGGGATAGAAAACAACCGTTGTCTTTGAATTAAAAACATCTTCTCCTGCTGGAAGCCTTTTATGAGGATAATCTTCTACATGCTTCAATCCCACTTCCAGGAAAGTCGCCCCGTCATACCCTTGCTCTTTGATTTTCTGGATCTCTTCCGCATCGGGATAATAATCCAGTTCCTTTATCTTTGTATCTTCTGGTAATCTTACGATGACAACGTTTCCATCGTTTTCACCAAAGAGCATCTCCCAGGCATTGTCTAAAACTTGAGGGTTATCATGGTCCCGAAGAGCATTGAACTGTCCGGCCTTGCGGGAAAAGTACCGCGCTGCAGTATAGTTTTCTGTGAAGTAAACACAAGAGTTCCCTTGTGCAAAAGCATTGGCGCTTACCCCGTAATTGACACTCTCAAAATTAAAGCTCTCAATAATATTCCCACGTCTGGTACCGTGGTAAAGGATCAGTCCAGGTTTTTCTCCGGTGTCAGTAGAATAAACTGTGGAAGAACTATCTCCAGTGCCTCGTTCCTTCTCATCCCTTGCTCCATCAGTTCCGCTAACATCTCCTTTGCCTTCTCCCCGGCCTCCTGGAGTTTCTGTTCCAGAGTGCCCTCTTTCTGCAGTTTCTGATAGTAGCCCGGAAGATGTTCTTTCCAGTGGGATTTGGCCATTTTTGACCAGTGATTGAGCATTGGTGACCTCCGTTGTGGGTGGTGGATCGGTATCTAAGGCAATATAATCGCCGAAGAGGTTGAGTTGAATTCCTTTTGGCATTTACACTCCCATGAAGTAAATGGGGATAAGTGTGCAACAAAGATGCCAATTTATAACGGATGGAGATAAGTGCGTTGGTAAAGATATCAGGTATCAATTATCGATATGATAATTTCGGGTTGGCATTATGATAAAATTCATCACAAACATATGACCAGATCAAAACATATTTAATCAATTTTGATTTCGTATAATTTGTATTCCGGAAAAATTGGATCATATCTGGTGACGTTTATAATCCATATGTTTATTTGTTTTTTATGAATAGCCTTTGTTAATCGAAAATTAAATTGCTGAACCAATGTATCAGCTATATCTGCTTGATCTGCATATAATTTGCGTATGGAATTTATCGCTTCCAGGGGATCACTCCCATTTTCCCCAGAAAGTGCTTGTATCGGTACATCAGTAATTTTGATAAGGACTGGTGCAGAATGAACATCGATAAGGTTAAAAATATGTGTATACTTATTATATAAATCATCCCTGACACCAGGTACTTTCATTCTTAAAAGCTCTTTTAAAAAATCAATAGTATAACTCAACAACTCAGATCCATATTGGGAATTAACAGCATATCTTATCGCTGTTGAATCTGCAGGTGACAAATACGTATCACCATGTTGCCAATTGAAATGGTTCACTTTCTGCTCAGTCATAGCACGGAAGGATGCATTCCGTAGTTGATATAAATCTGAATAACTTAAGTGCGTCTCGCATAAAGATAAAACACATCGGGCAAAACTGATGACATCCCATTCCTTGATTGGATTTAGTCCAGCTAAGCCATGTTTTAAAATACTCTCAATAAAAATCGTCGAAGTACCATGGTATAGAGGTATAGTAAGGTGCCCATCTTCAACAATATCTGTCATTTTTTCCCTTCCCATTATAGCTGATGATTTTGCCCTTTTTTCCCGCACAATTCATTTTATCTCTTTAAACTTTAAGCTCTCGATACCATGTATAATAACCCTCTTCCCAACCTGCACAGTAGAAATATACAAGAGCTAAACCATTTCTGTACCAAAAACTATAACTGCAATCGGGCTTTAATACGCATAATGATAGGAATTTTCACCAATGGCCATCAAAAAATCTGATCTCTACTCCTCGCTCTGGGCGTCCTGCGATGAGCTTCGCGGCGGTATGGATGCCAGCCAGTATAAAGACTATGTACTTTTCATGCTGTTTATCAAATACATCTCTGATAAATACGGCGACAGTGATGATTTTGCTCCGCCTGTAACCATACCAAAAGGAGCCAGTTTCAAGGACATGGTCGCCCTGAAGGGTAAAAGCGACATTGGCGACAAGATCAATACTCGTGTTATCCAGCCGCTGATCGATTCCAATACACGACTTGCCCGCAGCGATTTCCCGGATTTCAATGATCCAAACAAGCTCGGTGAGGGGCAGGCAATGGTAGACCGCCTCACAAATCTTGTCAGTATTTTTGAAAAACCTGAATTGGATTTTTCAAAGAACCGAGCGGAACATGACGATATACTGGGTGATGCCTACGAGTACCTGATGCGGCATTTTGCCACAGAGAGCGGAAAGAGTAAGGGGCAGTTCTATACACCTTCTGAGGTAAGCCGGGTTATAGCAAAAGTCATTGGTATTTCGCCACAGAACACTGTAGCATCAACAACAGCTTATGACCCTACCTGCGGATCAGGTTCTCTCTTATTAAAAGTGGCCGCTGAAGCAGGCAGACACATTACGCTCGAAGGGCAGGAGAAAGATGTAACGACTGCCGGTCTGGCCCGCATGAATATGATCTTGCACGATTTTCCCACTGCCAATATTCTAAACGGTAATACACTGGCTGCCCCAAAATTCAAAGATGGGGAACAGTTACGTACCTATGATTATGTAGTGGCTAATCCCCCGTTTTCCGATAAAACCTGGAGCACAGGTATAATTCCATCAAGTGATTTGTACCAGCGCTTTACCTGGGGAGAACCGCCTGCAAAACAGGGTGACTATGCTTACCTGCTGCATATAATCCGTTCAATAAAAGGTAAAGGCAAAGGAGCCTGCATTCTACCGCATGGTGTCCTTTTCAGGGGCAATGCAGAAGCGGTAATACGAGAAAAACTTGTACGGTCCGGTTATCTTAAAGGGATAATCGGCCTTCCTGCTAACCTCTTTTATGGTACCGGTATCCCTGCATGCATTCTGGTACTCGATAAAGAGAACGCAAATGCACGCAAAGGCATTTTTATGATAGATGCCTCAAAAGGGTTTAAGAAAGATGGTAACAAAAACCGTCTGCGCGAGCAGGATATCCACCGCATTGTGGATACATTTACAAAACAAACCAATGTACCCGGTTATGCCCGCATGGTGAGTTTTGATGAAATTTCTGACCCTAAAAACGACTACAACCTCAATCTCCCGCGCTATATCGATAGTACTGAACCTGAAGATCTGCACGATATAGAAGCCCACCTGAGGGGTGGCATACCGGAACGCGATATTGATGACCTATACCAGTACTGGCAGGTGCTGCCCGGTGTACGTGAAAAACTGTTCAAGAAGGCTGGTCCAGGACGGAAGGGTTATCATCAGCTAAAACTTCCCATATCAGAGGTAAAAGCAGCAATTTTCGAACATGAAGAATTCACAGCCTTTACTGCTACAGTTAATAAATTATTTGCAAAGTGGAAAAAGGAAAATGTTCCCTTTCTCAAAGAGTTTCATAAAAATGACCACCCCAAACAGCTTATTGAGAAATTAAGTGAAGATCTGCTTGCCATTTTTCGCAAAGCGCCGCTCCTTGATGCATACGATATATACCAACATCTGATGGATTACTGGGCAGAAACGATGCAGGACGACTGCTACCTCATTTCTGCAGATGGCTGGAAAGAAGCTTCCCAACCACAGCTTATTATTGAAGATAAAAAGAATAAATCCAAAGTAAAACCAGACCTGGTGGTAGGAAAGAAAAAGTTCCTTACTGACCTGCTGCCGCCGTCACTTCTTATCGCGCGATATTTTTCAATAGAGCAGAGGGAAATTGATAAACTGGAATCTGAAATCGCAACTATCCAGCAGGAAATAGAGGAGATTACTGAAGAACATGGCATTGAAGATGGGCTCCTTTCTGATTCTTTAAATGATAAAGGTAAACTGACCAGAGCTGGGGCTTTAACACGGTTAAAAGAGATTAAAAAAGACCCCGATGCAGCAGAAGAACGGAAGATTCTTGAGAAATACCTGAAATTGATAGAGCAGGAATCGGATCTTAACGTAAAACTCAAAACATGCCAAGACACGCTCACTGCAAAAATTTTAAGTAAATACCCCAAACTTACTATCGAAGAGATAAAATCGCTTGTTGTAGATGATAAATGGGTAACGAGTCTTGCTTCCGCAGTGCAGGGAGAGCTTGACCGAGTATCACAAAACCTCGCAAACCGCATCCGCCAGCTTGCAGAAAGGTATGAAACACCGCTGCCGGGGATAATTGAGGAAGTTGCAACGCTTTCTGCCCGTGTTGATAAACACCTCAGAAAAATGGGGATTGAATGGAACTGAGAAAGGGGTATAAGAAGACTGAATTAGGGATAATTCCGGTGGATTGGGATGTATTACTATTACAAAAAATTACGACTGATATTGGTGATGGCCTTCACGGTACACCAATATACTCTCCAAATGGTTCTTATTTTTTTATCAACGGAAATAATCTAAGTAATGGGAAATTGATTATTTCTGAAGAGACAAAAAAAGTTGATCACTTAGAATTTGTGAAACACCAGAGAAATTTAAGTAGTAGAACAATATTGATGTCCATTAATGGTACAATTGGCAACCTTGCCCTATTTAATGGGGAGCAAGTCATTCTTGGCAAAAGTGCGGCTTATTTAAATGTATGTAAAAACTTTTGCAAAACATTTATGTACTATTCTTTCCAAACTGAATTTGTTAAGCGCCAGTTTTATGATGGTTTAACAGGTTCTACTATTGGTAATTTAGGATTAAAAACGATAAGAAATACAAAAATTCCTGTTCCAAAATTAATAACAGAACAACGCACAATAGCCGAAGCATTAAGCGATTTGGATACTCTGATAGAATCACTAGACCGGCTCATTGCCAAAAAGCGCGATATCAAACAAGCTGCTATGCAGCAGTTGCTTACGGGGAAAAAGAGGCTTCCGGGGTTTGAGGGGGAGTGGAAGGTAAAAACATTTGGCGAGTTGTTTGACTTTAGCGGGGGCTACTCAGCATCACGCGATCAACTTTCTTCAAAAGGGTATTGCTATCTTCATTATGGTGATATCCATTGTTCATCAAAAACATACATAAATGTAGAAACTGAATATCTGACAATACCAAAGCTTGATATCCCCTTACAAAAGATTGCATCTACCTCGTTGCTCAAAGATGGGGACGTTGTATTTGTAGATGCATCAGAGGACGATGATGGTGCGAGTAAACATGTTGTAATACAAAATAAGAAAAACGTACCATTTATTGCAGGTCTTCACACAATAACTGCAAAATGTAAAACGGATGAAATAAATCATGAATACCGACGTTTCTGTTTTCAGACAAAAGCTATTAAACAACAATTCCTTTTTTATGCAGTGGGAACGAAAGTTACTGGTATAAGTAAATCAAATATTCCTAAACTAACATTTCCGGTACCTGGAAAGGAAGAACAAAAAGCTATCGCTGCAGTCCTCTCTGATATGGATTCAGAAATCTCCGCCCTGGAAGTTCGTCGTGAGAAAACCCGCGCTCTCAAACAAGCCATGATGCAGGAACTTCTTACCGGGAGAACACGCTTGGTATGAAAATTCTGCACATAGATGAAAAGGACTATCGTATCCCCAATGGTCTAAATGATTTTCAGCTGCATATGTATTTACACCTGATCAAGTGGAAATGGGAACACATTACAGTGCAGCCAGGGTATTATAAAGATTTACCTTACGATGCGATTTTACCTGATGCTTATGTGCAGCAAGGAATAATGCCTCACATTTACGAGCCGGTAAGAAAACATTTAAATACTCACAGGAACGTTAACCCGTTTCGCATACACCCCCATTTTTACCATGTTGTCAGCTCACAGGCAGCAAATATCAACCTATTCCTTCCAGCTCTAAATTTACCACATGTAAATGTAATTATGGGTAGCATTAAAGATGATTTTAGGTCATTAGCAGTAGACCACCTTCATAACGGCTACTGCCTTGAATACTGGGGTGGTAATTTTAACAAGAGTTGTGTGGAAACGGGGCTGTTAGGAGATAAATCAAAATCAGCAGGCACAGATGCAGATATAGCTATTGCTTACCGCAACCACCAGAACGAGCTTTGTCTCTGGCTTATTGAGCACAAATTGACAGAGGAAGAGTTTACATCCTGCGGTGGATACAAAAGTAAGGGTAGAACAGATAAGCAAAAACATGATTGCTCCCTTAAATTCAGGCAAATCTTAGAAAACAAGTCAGCTTGCTACTACCATGACAAATGCGGGTATAAATACTGGGATATCACAGAACAGAACAAAGATGTTTTTTTGAACCACTCAGAACGTGTTGAATGCCCTTTTCAGGGCGGCATGAACCAGCTTTGGCGCAATCTTCTTCTGGCACTTGCTCTGGAACAGGATAATTCTAACGAATTTGTCCATGTAACATTTTCTGTTGTGAAACACCCGTTAAATACCTATTATCTTGATAAAAGTATAAGTGATTTTCAAAAATTAACCGGCCATAACCCGCGATTCTCGGTTTTTACTTCAGAAGAGCTGATCAAAAGCGCTGAAAAAATTCAAGACAGCCAAACCAGTGCGTGGGCAAAGTGGTACAGAGAAATGTACATGCTTTAAGCATGCGTTTCAGCCTTTTGGTTATTGATGATTGCATTACTGTAAGTTTTGGATGTAAAATGATAAAAACTGCCACGGCCTATTGAATAGGGCAATTTAGTCAAGATTACATATTATTGTAAGATTTCTATTAACCGCGTTACGCAAGGACAGAGTAAGGAATCGCAAATATGCCCGGACAACCCCGCACAGAACGCCACACGCAAGACCGCATTATTGACCTGTTTACTGATAATAACCACCCATTATATCTCGGATATCGCTACCTTGGAAACTGGAACGAACGGGATAACAACCGCCCTGTAGAGGCGGGATTGCTGGTTGATAACCTGAGAGAACGAGGTTACTCTGATTCCCACATTTCTGGTGCTCTACAGAAGCTTGCAACTGCTGCCGATGCAACCGGAATAACTCTCTACCAGGCTAACCTCCGCACATACCAGCTCCTCCGTTATGGTGTCAAAATTCAAACTGGTGCAGGAAGTAACCATGATACTGTGCATCTCATCGATTGGGGAAACCCTGAAAACAACGATTTCGCACTTGCAGAAGAGGTTACACTCCGTGGCGGATATGAGCGGAGACCCGATCTTGTCATATACATTAATGGAATTGCAATTGCCGTCATTGAACTGAAACGAAGTTCAATAGAAGTCGCAGACGGGATTAGGCAGCTTATTACTAACCAGGAAGAAATATTCAATAAGAACTTTTTCAGCACTGTACAGTTAGTTTTTGCTGGTAACGACTCCCAGGGCCTGCATTATGGTACGACCGGAACTCCTGAACAATTCTTTGTTGAATGGAAAGCACAAGACGGCGTATTTAAGAAAGAAACCGGGGATATCCTTGACAAGCCATTGGCTGAAATGTGCGAAAAATCCCGTCTGCTCGATTTCATACACAATTTTATAATATTTGATGCCGGTCTCAAAAAAGTTCCACGCCCTCACCAGTATGCAGGTATTAAAGCAGCACAGGAACACCTCCGCAGACGTGAAGGTGGTGTAATATGGCATACCCAGGGCAGTGGTAAAAGCATTCTCATGGTGCTTATAGCCAAATGGCTTCTGGAGCACGACCCAGAAGCACGTATACTTATTGTTACAGACCGGGATGAGCTGGATAAACAGATCGAAGGTGTGATGATTAATGCAGGTATTGTGGGTGAAAATTCCCCCAAACCCCGTATTACTTCACGAGCACAGTTTGTACAGAAGCTTGGTGATCCGTTGCCCCGGTTCATGTGTGCCCTGATCCACAAGTTCGAACCCGACCTGACCGGTGCACCACCTGCAATTCATGGCCATTTCTATGTTTTTGTAGATGAGTGCCATCGCTCCCAGGGCGGCGACATGAACAAGCAAATGAAACGATGGCTGAATAATGCCATTTTCATTGGCTTTACAGGTACACCATTGTTACGTACAGATAAAAAGACCACCCGGGAGGTCTTCGGTTCCAACATACACACATACAAATTTCATGAAGCCGTTACTGATAAAGTTATTCTTGACCTTAAATACGAAGCCCGTAATGTTCCGCAACGATTGACTTCACGCCAGGCAATAGATGACTGGTTTGACCAGAAGACCAGAGGACTGAATAATTTCCAGAAATCGGTACTTCGCAGACGCTGGGCAACATTGGAAGAGCTGATGAGTGCTGGCGAACGCAAACAGCGGATTATTGCAAGCATAATTCATGACTTTGCCGTAAAACCACGTCTGAACAACGACCGTGGAACAGCAATCCTTGTAGCTGCTTCTATTTACGATGCCTGCCATTATTATCGTTTGTTTCTTAATACAACTTTCGGCAGATACTGTGGAATTATAACATCGTATCAGCCAAACCAGAATGCTATCTCCCGCGAACCAGCGGACAGTGATGAACGCTATAAATTTGATACCTATACACAACATGTGCTGAAGAATAATCAGACCACAAAACAGTACGAAGATGAAATAAAAAACCGCTTCATACATGAACCGGCTAACTGCAAACTGCTGATAGTTGTAAGTAAGCTACTAACCGGCTTTGATGCACCTTCCTGTACCTATATTTATCTCGATAACGAAATGCGTGACCATAACCTGTTTCAGGCTATCTGCCGAACAAATCGCCTTGATGGTGATGATAAGGATTTTGGTTTCATTGTTGATTTTAAAGAATTGTTCGAGCAGGTACAGGAGTCAATTGCAGTTTACAATTCTGATAAGTTGGACGTGGATACAGAAGGTGATGACGGAAATGTTATTGTAAAAGACTGGCTGAAGGAAGGTAAGGAACGCCTCGATGCAGCCCGTGAAGCGATCCGGTATCTATGTGAGCCGGTATCACAACCGCGTGAGGTGGAGCAGTACCTTCATTATTTCTGCGGTGACATAAATGATGCGAATGCCCTGAATATTACTGAACCGCTGCGCATTTCCTTCTATAAAGCATCCGTAACATTCCTTCGTGCCTATGCAGCTATTGCCCAGAATCTAAGTGAAGCTGGTTATACGGATGCTGAGATCACCGCACTGGAAAAGAAAACAAGGTTCTATGCTGATATCAGGGAGGCAATTAAAAAGTATTCGGGTGAAGAACTGGATATAAAGCCTTACGAGGCAGATATGCGCCATCTTATAAATACCTATATCCAGGCCGACCCTGCTAAAGACTTGGGAAACCTGAATTCGCTGACACTTACAGAACTGATAATTGAAACTGGTATTCATGATGCTATTGCGCACAGATTAAATGAAAAAGGCAATCTGACCAGGAATGCGATTGCCGAGAGCATAATAAACAATATCCGTAAGACAATCATAAGGGACCAACTTACTGACCCGCGTTTTTACAAAGAAATGTCAATTCTTCTTGAGGATCTTATCAAACAGAGGTATGACGATACTGAATCGTATGAAAAATTCCTAAAAAATGCTGAGGAGCTGGTAAAGAGACTGGCAAGAAAGCAACCTACCTCTGGAATTCCTTCGATACTAAATGGTAATCCTGAAGCAATTGCAATCTACAATAACATTGATAGCATTCCATCATCATCTTCATTCAAATACCCGACTGCTCCTGAAGAATTGGCCCGGTTTGCGCTTGAAATTGACAGAATAATCCGGGTGGAAGCACCTGCCGGATGGAAGGGTGACGAGACACGGGAAAAACAGGTGATGAATGCTCTCTATCGAAAGTTATCTCGCGATAAAGATGCAACAAGACACATTCATGAGATCGTTAAAAATCAACCGGGATATAAATGACAGAAGAAATTAGATTAGGCAGTATTTCTATAGCAGTAACACGCAAAAATATAAAAAATGTTCACCTTTCAGTATATCCGCCTGATGGCAGAGTTAAACTTGCAGCACCTGTATCTACACGGCTTGAAGTAGCCAGGGCTTATGCAGCCAGTAAACTAAGCTGGATACGGGAACAGCAACAAAAACTCCAGAACCAGGCAAGGGAAACACCAAGGCAATATATTGGACGAGAGAGCCATTATCTCTGGGGACGACGTTATCTGATGAAAGTCGTATACAAAGACGAAAAACCCAGTGTAAAACTTGATCATAAGCGGATCATATTATGTGTGCGGCCTGGATTTGATAAAGCCAAGCGTGCTGAGATTATACATGCTTGGCACAGATCACTTCTTCATAAGACAGTACCTCAATTAATAAATAAATGGGAACAAAAACTTGGGGTTTCCGTTTCAGGATATTTTCTCCAGAGAATGAAAACAAAATGGGGTAGCTGCAATCACCGGGTTGGGCATATTCGACTCAATACAGAGCTGGTTAAAAAGCCAAAAGATCTGCTGGAATACGTTATTGTCCATGAAATGGTGCACCTGGTAGAACCCACTCATAGCGATCATTTTACTGCACTTATGGATAAATACTATCCTTCCTGGCGGGAGGCTCGTGAGGAACTTAATGAGCTGCCGCTGGTGGCGGAAGAATGGAATCATAAACGGGATTTTATATGCACTCGTTTATAAATTAATACATAAACACCACACAGTACTGCTTAAAAAGGCAATCAAAACAGAATCTTGCAACAGGGGGCATTTATGGGTTTCTATGAGGATTTCAAGAAAATCCGAAATAGAATGAAAGCCTACTCAAAAGTTGACATTTTCAATCTTTGTATGGATGCCTTAGCTCAAGTCTGGGGGCTACACCTTTGGGATGTACACCAGAAGCAATTACCTTATCCTATGCATGTATTATCCTTACTAAAATGGGGGCTTATTTATGGAGAACACCCACATAATGCAAGAAAGCCTTTCAGTTCACATGAATTCCTTCAATTTTATAAGGATATTTCCAATCTATCTGCTTTGAATGAACTGTGTGCTAGTGGTGATCCACTAGCAATTCATAAGATCACTCGAGCAATTATGTCTCACCAATTGAATTATCAGAAAAAAAGCGGACTACATGGGTTTGTATTATTAGAAATTATTTTCGTTCAAATTGGACTGAAATACGATTCTGATGGATCAATGAACCAGATCTGTGGGATGTCAATTCAGGAATACATCACTTTGCAATTGATCCTATTAGAATCAATTGTTATGAACCCCAAACTTAGAACATTTGATCTTAACTATTTCCAAAACCTGTTTTCTGAATACGGGAAAGATAAGATACTAAATTTCTTGCAATTAAACTCTTGCGACTTTAGGGAACTTGAAGGATTTCTCTTACATGATCATAAACGGATTGGGAAACCAGAGTACGAGCATGCAATTCTTTCATCTTTGTATAAAAAACCTCTTTTCCGTGAACGCCATAGGTTTACACCTTACCATACAGCCTTAATCGAAGCGAATATCGAGTTTGGGGTCTATGATATTCTCAAAGAAGCGGATCCGGAAAATTTCTGCTCACCGTTTGGGAATGCATTTGAAGAATACATAAATATCGCATTACAAAATGCTAGAATTAAAGCAATGAGAGAAGATGAGATCCGACACTATGCGCACAGAGATAGAGTGTGTGATTTCATTATTAATGACAAGGATACAACCATTTTCCTGGAAGCTAAATCTGCTGAAATGCATTACCTAACACGCCAAAACCCGCAACAAGAATATTTGAAAAGAACTCTACAGAATTCTCTAATTTCAGGATATCAGCAGATAATAACATTGGTAGATACATTAAGACAAAGGAAAGACCCTTTCACAGAAGGTAAAGAAGTATATGGAATTATTGTAACCTTCAAAGATCTCCTTCTCGGTGACCCGGAAGATATTTGGTTGGAGTTCATGAAGGACTTCATGAATAGCATGCTAGAAAAAAGAGTAGCTGAAGATCTTCCACTTAATCCGGATAAGATATTTGTAATCTCTGCCTACGATCTTGATCATATGTTGGCGTATGCAACTAAAACTAACAAAAGTATTTCAGATTGCTTAAAAATTGCATTTGAACGGAATCACTCTGGTGACCGAACATTCTTCTTTCACGATAATTTCAAAGATGATTCAATCAAAGTACTTGAATCGCCGCACCTTTGGGCCACTTTCAAGAGTATCGCTGCTCGCATCGAAAATGCATTAAAAAAGAGCAATGAAAGATGACCTGAGCTGTAATCCGCCTTGGAATTGTGTCTTGGGGTGCATAGGTAAAGGAGTATAGCTTTTCTATCATGAGCAGTATTTCAAGAAGCCATATAATCGACGTTGAAGCAGATAAGGTTTTGCGTGCTATCATTCCAAACGAATGGCTAATAAGAAAACAAGATCCCGATTTCCATGTTGATTTCCGCATAGAAATAGCAGATAAAGAACCAACAGGGCGGAATTTTTGCGTTCAGCTCAAAGGTCATGAGGCCCCAAAGGTATCAGGCTTATTCTGTGTGCAACCTATGAAAACCAAACACCTTATCTATTATGTTGATAAGATAAAAGAGCCTATTTTTCTTTTTATTGCAAATACCACCTTAAAGGAAATTTATTGGTTATTTTTGCAGGAATACCTTCTGAATCTTCCTTCCGACGACTGGCGAGCACGAAGAACATGTTCCATAAAAGTACCGCTGGATAGCGTTTTTACTGATCCAGAAAGCTTTATTCAAGAATTAGAAAAAGCTGAAGCTTTCATGCGTGATCGGTGGCCAGGAAATATCCAACCTACAATGCACTACCATCAGAAACAACTTCATAATTTAGATCCCCGGTTCAAAATTGATATCCAATACGTAGATGGGCAGACAAGCTATAATTTACATACTAATACTAATGTAAATATCAATTTCAGATTCAAGAACTCAATCAAAAATAAGGACAAGTTAACACGGTTGATTTCACACGGTGAACCGATATCAATTCCTCATACAGATCTGCTGATCGAAGGGTCCCCATTATTCGATTATTTTACCCATGAATACAAAGGTGATGTGAAACTCACATATCAGAAGCGTATGAAAGTGGATGTGTTTGCCAGGATATCGGCAAAAAAGCCATTAATACTTCATGGATTTAAAGCGGAATTAATTGGTGGCAATACTCATTTCAAATTGGAAATCTGTCTCCCAAGCTCCCCTTTCGAATGCAGTACAAAAATGAAACAAGAAGCAGGCAAAATCGTTTTTAGCGGCAATATGGAATTCGACACTAATTTGGATAATTGGAATGGATATAAAATATCAGAGCTACCCTATATATCCCAGATTTCATCAATATTTCAGGCGTTTAATGATAATCTGGATATTCAGTTTGATGTCAGCACAAACGGTAAGCCACTTTTTCCAATCAGGATCGTGCCGAAGAAATTTCCAGAATTCGAAGAGATATTTAGATATGTAATGCTATTGAACAAGCTAAACAAAATATGTACTCATTTCGAAATCGACTATCTTTTCGAAGATGTACAATCCATAAGCGATTCCGATGCAGCTCTTATTCATGCATTATGTGAATTCATTGACACAGGATGCATGAAAGTAATTGTCCCAAAAGCAACTGTAGCAGCAACTCTTATTCTGACTTCAAAATTGTACAGGTCATTAAAGAAGAAGCCTAATCCGGTTGAATCAATTAAATGCACAGATAAAGACCTGCAATTCCATTTGCTTGGGAAAAAAATAGTTTTCAGCAACATTCAAACTGAATTGCAGAATATGAAACTTGTTACAGATTTATCTGAGCTAAATGAGAAGCAAATAGGGAAAGAAATCGTGTTGGATTGGGTTGCAACAGAATCTACTGTAAATAGTATAAGCGCTCTGTAATGTATTTTTGGACATCGTATCAAAGTTAGTGGCAACACGGTTTTGTTGAAACCAAAGAGAGTTTAATTTCAACTGGTAATGGATTGCCTGTTATGTTATCCCAAAGACTATCCCAGTTAAATTCTGGGAGTAATT
>JAAYYB010000020.1 GCA_012515615.1 Fibrobacter sp. | reverse complement strand
GGAATAGTATAATTGAGCATGGTCTGAGTGAAATTCACCGTCGTTCCTTCTGTGAATTTATTCTTCAAACGAGTTTGCCACTGTGAAAGGGGATTAAGAATGGCGCAGATAAAGCCGTTCAAGGGCTACCGCTACAGGTTGACTGAATCAGGGGATCTTGGCAAGTATATCGCTCCTCCTTACGACATGCTTGACCGGTCGATGGTTGATGACCTTTACAATAAAGATCCACATAATACTGTCCGTATTACACAGAACCGTCCGGAGCCATCCGATTCCTGCAACAAGGATCGTCATGTGCGGGCGGCCGCCTTTTTTAATCAATGGGCACAACAGGGTGTTCTTTGCCGTGACAGTGAACCATCGGTGTATGTATATCAGCAGAGATTTGAAAGTAAGGTGGGAAAAGAAGCAGTAGTATTTGAGCGGACCGGCGTAGTTGTTCTTGTCAAGCTTGAGGAATTCGAAAAGGGGGTAGTGCTTCCGCATGAGTACACTCTTTCGGGTCCCAAACTCGACAGATATGAGCTTCTCGATGCTGCACGGGTCAATACAGGGCAGATTTTCGGACTGCTGTCTGACAAGGGAGATGTTTACAGTATTATAAAGTCCCTGATTTCCGGAGAACCGCAGGGTGTGGCAGTTGACGGTACCGGGGTACGTCATTCCATTTACAAGTGTTCAGATCCTGAAAAAATCGCGAAACTCCTTGAGGCTTCAAAGGACAGAACAATTCTTATAGCAGACGGTCATCACAGATATGAAACCGCTTTGAATTTCTACAAAGATCAGGGAATGGACCAGCGGTACGGCTATACAATGATGACTCTGGTTTCCATGGCTGACCCGGGGCTTCTTATCAGACCCTTTCATCGCCTGATCCGCAGAACCGGCAATGTAGAGAGCATGAAAGGCGCGCTTGCAAAATATTTTACTATTACTGAAATGGGCACCATGAATGCAGAAACGGTTTACAGTTTCCTCTCAGGGGAAACCGGTCCGGGTATGCTTTATGTTGATAGTGAAAGCGGCAGTATCTGCAATCTTACGTTGTCTGCGGATGGTGAAAAGTACCTGGAAACGGCAGAGAGCGGAAAATCATCAGACTGGAAACATCTTGATGTTTCAGTCATCAACCTCGTAGCTGTAAAGGGAATTCTGGGTCTGCCGCTTGATGGGAAAGTGCTTCACGATGTAATAGATTATGTGAATGATCCAGCTGAGGGGCTCAGAAGGCTAAATAACGCTCAGGAGTATTACGGTGGCTTTTTTATACGTCCGGTCTCTATCAATACTATCCACAGCATTGTAGCGGGTGGAGAAAGAATGCCGCAGAAATCTACCAATTTCTATCCCAAACTTTTTTCCGGACTGGTTTTTAACGGGTTGGAGGGTAATTGAAGAAGTCAACGGTTTTACAGTTGACAGGTGGTACAATAATAGCAGGAGCCGGTTTATACATATTTTTTCGCGATGTAGATGCCGGCATGCTGCTGAAGGAAATAAGGCACACCAGACTCTGGATCATACTGGCAGTATTTGTCCTGAATCCGGTCTCGCTTTTTTTCCGGTCACTCAGGTGGAATCTTATGCTTCCTTCAAGGCCTGAGGTTTCCAGAAAAGGGCTTTTCCCG
>JAAYYB010000181.1 GCA_012515615.1 Fibrobacter sp. | reverse complement strand
TGTGTTTCATCCCTTTCATTCAGCAACCTGTATTACGTTCTCAGGAAGTTCGGAACCCACAAAAAGGTTATCAGTAGCCTTCAGGAATTATCTGATATGGTAGATATTCAGAAAGTTGATAGTGATATTGTTAAGTCTGCGCTTAGCTCGGATTTTAAAAACTTTGAGGATTCCATTCAATATTTTGCAGCTCAACAACATAAAAAGGCAGACTGTATAATCACTAGAAATATAAAAGACTACAAGGATAGTTCTCTACCAGTCATGACGCCTGAAACGTTTCTGGCCACATTTGAAAACACCGCCAGCAGCTAATAAATAGGACTCTGAGCGGTCTGCAAGACCCAGCGATGAGTCTGTGTTGAACTACATCAACCGGGCCAGGACCTATGCACTTACTGAAGGTTTTTTATGATTTCAGGATATTTTTCATCAGAGTTATTTGACGTTTTGCAGGCTTTATATGCTTATTCACATCAGAAGAATACGGGAAGGTTGTTAAAACGTTCACTTCTAATCTAATTTTGTCCGGGACGGGACATACCTTTCCCGCTTGTCGCAGAAGCGAAAAATGTACTGATGATCAGGAATTAGTATTATGGAAGGAAAAAAAGGAGCAACCCGGGGATCGTATACGTGGCAGTTCCCTGACTGTAATCATCCTTCCGGTTTTACACGCCTGACAGAGGCGAAGATTAACGCCTGTCAGGCGTTCGAAGCGTTGCTGTTTTGTCTCTGGCAGAAGACTTTTTTCGTTCGGTTTCTTGCTGCTTTGTTTCTCAGATGTAAAGCGTAAAGCCATGTTACGTCTAACCGTATGGTTGTAAATACCATAACGACGGATCTTTACAAACCTTTTTGGCAGGATGTGCATGGTAAACCGGCGCAGGAATTCAATTCCATCGAGGGTAACCGGCTTTTTGATGGCTCTGTCGCGGTAATCTTTGGCAATGAAAGTTACCTTCCCATTTTCAATGTTCAGGATGCGCTGATTTGTAATTGCCACCCGGTGAGTGTACTGACCCAGGTATTTTACAACGTGCTCAACACCTGCCATCGAAGGTTCGCAGTGTACCACCCATCGGAACTTATATGCTGCCTGCACCTTGTCGTCAAAAAGAGCAAGCTCGTTTTGCTTTCTCAGGGCGCGTTTAAGGCTGTCGAGGAACTTGCCTTTAAAGATATCGCTCAGCTGATGCACCGGATAAAGGTATTTACCGCAATGACCGATTTCCTTCCACTCTTCGCCGAGAGTATACCCAACCGCTGGAACGATGCAGTGGATATGAGGATGGAGTGACATGTTCTGACCCCATGAGTGGAGTACTGCTACTGCCCCGGTTTCACAGCCATATTGAGAGTATCCGAATGAATAGAGAGTGTTCCATACTGCAGCAAAGAGAATGTCGTAATACATCCTTTGGTTATGCAAACAAACGGCATTAAGCTGGTGGGGAACTGTAAAAATAATGTGATAGTGCTTAACGGGAAGGGTGCTTTGCATCAGGTCGTCAATCCAGAAGGCCTGTTTCGCAGCCTGGCACTTTGGGCAGTGCCTGTCACCGCAACTGTTGTAGCTATAGCGTACTGTGCCACAACTTTCACACACATCCTCATGCCCACCAAGTGTGGCAGTCCGGCACTCTGATATTTTACCCAGTACCTTTAATTGCAGGGGTGTGCACTTAGTTACAGCAAACAGACCGGCACCGAAAAGACTGACCGCATCGGCCAGCTCGAAACCTGCCCTCATTTCCCATGATAGTTATACAGCGTATCGAGAGGGCTGTGAGCTTTTATCAACGGGCATTGTGCCACATGCAAATAAAGCATTGTTGTGGTGATTTCAGAATGACCAAGAAGTTCTTTAAGGGTTACGATATTGAGCCCCTGTTCTAACAGATGTGTCGCATATGAGTGTCTGAGTGAATGAAGGTTAACATCTTTTCTGATTGAAGTTTTTTTCAGGTTTTCACGCATCACCCACGAAAGTCCACGAACGCTATAGCGGCCATCGGGTTCCTTGCCATTAAACAACCAAAGATGAGGATTCTCTGCTCTGAGGTATTTTTTTAGTCCCACGGCCATGCTCTCTGCCAGAGGAACAATACGGTCTTTCTTGTACTTGCTCTGCCGTATGTGGATTACTTTTCGTTTAAAATCAATATCAGATATTTTGAGGTTTATAACCTCCTGTCCACGCAAACCTGCCGAGTAGATCAGTGCCAATACAATACGTTGTTTAAGCAGCGAGGGAACAGCAAAAAGCTCTTTCAACTCCTGATGATTAAGGATTACAGGAAGCTTTGTTTCTTTCTTCAGAGATGGCAGTGCAATGGCATTCTTGTTCATCCCCATCAATCGGTAGTAGTAGCGAAGACCGTAAACCATGTGTTTAAAACTGCTTCGCGAGGGTGATTTTGGGTCACGTGCCAGGGCAACAAGGTATTCATTGATCTCTTCGGTGTCAACCTGCCCGGGTAGCTTTCCGAAGTGAATCACAAACAGGGCGATGCGCCGGATGTAATTATTCAGAGTACTTTTACTCTGCCCGCGAAGAGTAATCTGCTGTTCAAGTTTCCGAACAACATTTTCAAATTCGGGAACAAGCATAATAGCCTGTTCAACCATAGTAAAACCCGATTTCTTTCTCATAATCAGAAATTTTAAGTTAGTTCCTTCAAATTATGGAAAGAATCGGGTACTTTTAAAGCTATCCCGCGGAGGCGGGATTTAGTTCAACAATGTATATACAAAATAGGCGAGATTGTAGTAAATTCAAGGGGTGTAGCCCGCTTCAACTTCTCAACGTTTTGATAGGTTTGAAGCCTGCAATAGCCTACTTTGCACAACAATAATACTTGCACCGTTGACTGCCATAGTAGAAAGACACATTGATAAATAGTAAATATGATATAATAGATTGAGAATGATTCATTAAGATTGATATGTGATCATGGTCACATCCCGAAGATTTTGATGAAGCCATCAAGTTAGCGATTGCAGATAAGCAACCCTATTCATGGCGAGCCGCATGGTTATTGTGGAGTTGCATGAAAAAAAATGAGCAAAGAATTCATAAATATTTAGGTAACATAATTGATACATTACCAACTAAATGTGATGACCAGGCAAGAGAATTATTGATAATCCTGCAATTCATGGACTTAGGTGTTGAATTGGAAGGAAAAGCTTTTGAAATTTGCGT
>JAAYYB010000401.1 GCA_012515615.1 Fibrobacter sp. | reverse complement strand
TGTTCTTTCTTCCTCAAAACGAATTTGTGATCATCTGGATGACTACTGCGTTTTTTTGAAAAAATACGCAACCATTTCCGATTATCGTCCTCGAATAAATCACGTTGATAATTACATTCGCCCTGTTGTTGGTGACATGCGCATTTCGCAAGTTTCTGAAGCCGACTGGGAATCTGTTTTGCGTCGTGCACATAATAAGGGCTTATCGCATAAATACATTTCAAACATTCGTAGTACAATCATTCACTTCTGCAAATACGCTAAGAAAAACAAGCACCTTTCATCCATCCCGGATATTGATCCTCGCATTTATCGTTCCGCTCCGAGAGGAACCCGAAGAATTCTCTCTCCGGATGACATTCGAATTTTATTTTCTTCGGAGCATGAAATGATGCTGGTTGCCGGCGAAGAAGTCCCGTGTGAAAACATTCTGTTATTTCGCGCGTATGTCTTATCTGGCTTTCGTCCAGGTGAGGGCCTTGGATTACGAAAAAAGGATATAAATTTTGATGATAAAACAATTACACTTGAGCGCTCCGTAAATTTCTATGGAGAAATAACAAAAGGAAAAACAGATAATGCGAGAAGAACCATTTGTATGGCACCTCAGCTTGAGTCTGTCATTCGGAGCCAGCTTCATCGCACAGAGGAAATTAAAAGCGAATATGTTTTTCCGGATACCAGTACAGAAAGGATTGGTATGCCGCAACTTCAAAAGCGCGTTCATTATGATTGGAAAAGATGGACGGCGTATAATCTCAATAATTACTGTAGTCTATACGAGCTTCGTCATACGCTTTTTTCTTACGCAAAAAATCACCTGTCTGAAGAACGGCTTAAAGAGTATTTTGGTCATACCGAATCGATGAATTCTTCCGAGGTTTACGGGCATGCGGTATTCATCGAGCTGAGGCGAACAGCGGAATTGTTATCAAATGTGTTTTCTAGTTTGATTCCATGCGATGATTGATTACGTTGGTTTGTCAGCAGGTTTGTTATTACTTGTAAAGGTTAATCAAAATCATCAATGATCGCATTCTCTATTAAGCAGATTATATATTGGATACGATTTGAATTCAGTCTTGGCAGTTTCGTTAAGTTGCTCGATTACTTCATTTGCTCGAGAATGCTCTCCGAGAAGAATTAACGCTCCGGCTCTAATGGAAGCCTCTTCGTCAGATGATATTTTCACACAGAATTCAGTTTCCTCATTTGTTAGGGCTTCTTTCCTTAGTTTGAGTTGATAATAATTCATTCGATATATTGTACAATCATCAAGAGACAGAAGCCATTTACACAAATTTATAGATAAATGGTATATTTCGTCCCTATTTTTGTTGTTGTTATTGTCATATGCATTAATCAGTTCGAGCAGAAAAAAATTAACCAGTTCCAGATATCCGTCATATATTTCATACTTGGTTATATCTTCGAAAACCACATCAGCACGAAAGTTATCCACATCAAGATCCAAGGCTTTAAGAAGTAAATATTGGCTCACTCTGTGTTCTTTATCTTCGTTATCGCGTCCAATTACCGTATGAGTTGAACGAAAGAAATCATCAATTTTCTTCTCATTATTGGATGTTGTAACGGAAAGCAGTATTTTCATATTAGCAATATATAGAATTTGAATAGGGTCGTTAAGAAGCACATTGGAGCAATTTTCTCCGCTCCCGATTTTCTCGATTAAAGCCAATTTCCATATCTCATTCTTTTTAATCGTATCGATAATTAGGTCACTAGTTATGCCCATTAAGTTTAGTTTTCTCTGAATGTTTTTGAGAAACGCAAGCTTGTCGATATATTTCTCAATTTCTTGTTTTTGATTATTTGATAATTGAGTTATTTTATGAGACATACTGTTTATAAGTAAAAATCCGGTTTCAAAAAGAACCTTAACAAATTCCAGATCACGAATCTGTTCAAACAACGTTCCCTTAATAGATATATTTACTTTCAGGCCTCTTCCGGTATCTTTTCTGTATAATTTCACACACATAGCGTTTCCAAAGTGTATTTGAGCATCCCCTTGAGACCAAATTGTGTACGTGCCATCAAAGAACTCTTGATCGCCCGCGCCAATACGAAAATCGTTTTCAACTCTAACCATCTTGGGTTGTTCAATGCGTTCAACGGGAATATGAAGGTCAAGGTCCTTTGGCTTTGCATACAAATAGAAATCATGTGCCAAGGAAAGGATTTCACCGCGAGATATATGCGGCCCTGGAGCAACGTCTATTGTAAATGTCAAATGTTCAATTGATCCAAGCACCCCATTCCATTGATCAAAACTTAAGCGTTTATTATCAACTGTTCCGCGCTGTTTTTGTCTGTCCCTGATGAAACTATGAAATGTTGACAACCCTTCATGATCAGAAGACGGGAATTTTTTGAGGGCAATCGATGCCTTGGTTGTATTGCCGTTTGTCTTAATGACAGCAAGATCAAATGGAAGCAAGGCATTGTAATAAATGCATTTCGTGTTGTAGTCTTTTACGTAGACAACGAATAATATAACGCCACCATCTGTGATATACGCATCAATATTCGACCATTCGAGTTTATATGTAATACGTTCTGGAAAATAATTATTACGAATTTTACTTCTGTCAACGCCTTTAATTTGGATTGGAATACGGCCAACAAAATCCGAATTGCGTTTGTTTCTATCTGCCGTTTTGTACAAATAAACAAACTCATCCCAAATCGGCGTATTATCCTCAGTACGGATGTTTTCCGTTAAGTAGCCTAGGCTCGTTATTGCTTCTTTGATTGCAAGCACTGAAACTGCTTCTGTATCGATACTCATTTTTTCACCTATTTCACTTTGAAAAAGAACCCTTTTGTTATCCTTATTCTGGCTTAAGGATGCACGAGTAACTTCAGGCTAACATACTCAAATATTCTCGTCTACACATTCACATTATCGTGTATTGTTGATCTTTCTTTTTACTAAGATAAATAGAACAAACATTATCCATGCCCATGTTATTCGTCATTGCCGTTAATTAGAACGGACAGCCGAGCATTAAGTCTCGTTAAGAAGGTATTTATCAGATATAGAAAAGGGACATTTGTCCCAGCTTTTTCATCTTCTGGATGCGATCCGGGTAATCCGACCAGATCATCATAGAAAGAGAGGATCCAGGTTGCCCTAGATCCTCGTGCGATTTACTGGCGACTACGGCACGCCCTCTCCTATTTGTAGCTGGCGACTGCGGCACACCCTCTCCTATTTGCAGACAACTACTGTCTGTGAGACCACAATACTATGTTCTAGATTTTTTGTCCATATTTTGCTGCTTTATGTCTGTTTTTGAGGGCTTACTGTCTTGTTTTTTTGCTTCAAGGGTCTGATTAAAATCTATACTTCGCTTTTCGAGGAGCTTATAATCGCAACAGATCAGATTACATAGCGGTTTTTTCCTTCTTCCCTTGCCTTATATACCATCTCTGCCTTGTATGCGATTTCCTTTTCGTTGGCTCGGATATATCTCGTGCTATCTATGCGATCGGCAGAGATAACTTCTATCCATTTTATAT
>JAAYYB010000180.1 GCA_012515615.1 Fibrobacter sp. | reverse complement strand
GCATCGCAATCAGGTGCAGAAAAGCAGACAACATACATAAGCCAGTCGTATGTAGATTCACTGGTTGACCGGGCGTTTTACATATTTAACAGCGTTTCTGATCCTGCAAGCGGTATTCCCGCAGAGCGGGCTGTTGAATATGGAAAACAGATCGCCGCCAAACTAAGAGAAATTGCCCGGGATGATGTTAATAAAAAGTACATTCTGTGGCGTACAGGTGAGCTTGAGGCACAGATTTATCTGGAAGAGAGCGGGCTTCTTCTGGAAAAAGAGCAGTTCAGAGCAAAAGAGAGCAATGAACTGGTAATGCTTTATAATGCTGAAATAGGGAAAGGCCGGCCCGATTTCATGAAGCTCTGGGGCATGCATGGGCGCATGAAAACCACTGATACTGCCCGGGCTTGTACCATGGAAAAATCAATTGTAAACAGGGCGTCTGCACTTTCCAGAGAAATTCCTTCAGCGGTCGAGATTGCTCTTGAAAATGGAGAATATGAGTCGGCCCGCGGGGATCTTACCTACTGTGAGGCCAACCGTCAATACCTTTCCCTTTCCTCAATAAAACTGGCATCACTGCAGGCAAAACTGCTCAGTGATTTTTCACTTTCAAAAGAGCGGCTCCTGCTGAAAAATGATTTCGACAGTCTCTCTTCAGCCCTGGTTTCAAACCGCCTTCCAGAATCGAGATCGCTGGCCTTAAAGATCAGAAACAGGCTGGATGGAATTCAGAAAGCGATGCTGCAGCTGGAATGGTCAAAGTATAATGATGAATATCTGCGGCTGTCACGGAAAACCGGCAACAAGGAAGATTCTCTTCTGGCAATAGTACAATCGAGACTTAAATCACAGGGTATAGTTGCTGCGGAGGAGTTTCTGGATACACTGCGTCTGCACGGGGTCTCAAGAGAAAAGATGGCAAAAATTGACAGAATAATTCTGGAGGAGGTCATCGCTAGGAAAAAGACCGAACCTTCTATTGTTAAGATTTCAATCGTAGAGGATACATCGGAAGCATCAGTGCTTAATGATCTCCTTGCAGTTGCAAAGAAACGTGTGGCAATGAAAAAGGACAGCCTTGCGAGCCAGAGAAACGAAAACGCACGTCTGACCCAGACTGCAGAGGTAAGGCGGGATCGCATGAGAGTTGCTTTGGAAATGCAGCAGAAACGCCAGCAGGAGAGAATGCAGGAAAACACAAGGCGTGCCCGGCAGGAGCTGATCGCTGTATATACTCTTCTGGAAAGCGGGAAAGAAAAAGATGCCCTTGCATATTTTCAGAAGGTAAGAGAGTTGTTAGAGGAGAACCTTTCCGATGAGGAGTTCAAGAAAGTGAATCAAAGTGTTTCTCTGAAAAACAGCAACCCTTGAATTTCCGCTGAGGGTTAAAGAAACAGATCCCTGGCCATTGCATCAGCATAAAGCATGCCTTCCTCGGATGTCAACCAGAAAGGTTTTCTGTAAATCATCCGTCCGGTGGAAAGAAAAAGCCTCAGTTTTTCACTGTCAACACAACTTGTAAACTCTTTCCCTGTGAGCATTTTAAACCTTTCCTCATTTATTCCATCTGCGCGCCTGAGACCCAGAAATATCATTTCGCGAGCCATTGTTTCATTGTCAATTTTTTCACTCCAGGCTTGCGGCAAAACGTTTAACGATACATCGGAAATATATTCCCCGATATTATGCTTATTGGCCCACCTGGTTTGATTTAAATAAGAGTGTGCCGCGCATCCAAGGCCAATGTACTCTTTGTGATCCCAGTAAGCTTCATTGTGACTGCAACGGTGGGAGGTGGCCGCAAAGTTGGATATTTCGTATCGTTCGAGGTTGTGCGCCCGGCATTCTGAAATGACAATAGAGGACATCTCCGCAAGATCATCTTCGTCAGGCAGAGGAAGTCTCTTTTCATGTCTTCCAAACGGCGTGCCGGGATTTATTGTAAGTTCATAAGCTGAAAGGTGCTTTATATATGGGGTAAGAAATAGATTCCCGAGGGTCGTTTTCAGGGATTTGGCTGATTGCCCGGGAAGCCCATAAATAATATCGGTTCCAATTGATTTAAAATAATAAAGTGAGGGCGAGTTCAGGACCTCAAGTGCTTTTTCAGAAGAATGCTTTCGTCCTGCAATCGACAGTTCAATATTTGAAAGAGACTGAACCCCGAAAGTCAATCTATTGACACCAGCATCAAGAAAGCTTTTTGCTTTTGATTCAGTGAAAGATTCCGGGTTACACTCAACAGAAAATTCCATGTCAGGGCTGAGGTCAAGATTTTTCAGGAGTTGCGAAGTTAAAAATGAAAATTGAGATGGTGTTAATATAGAGGGAGTGCCGCCTCCGAAATACACTGTTTCTATCTGATACTTTCTCAAATCAGATTGAGAAATCCTTAGTTCCCATTCATCGATAACTGCCTGCAGGTACCGGTCTGCAAGAGAGGGTTCATACCGGACAGAATAAAAATCGCAGTAGTGGCACTTCCCGGCACAGAACGGGATATGAATATAGAGTGATAATTTATTTGTCGACATCAGTAGATTGCGGATCTGGCAGCTAGATATTTATGTGAAGTGCGGAGCATAAGTATTTGAATAAAATTGAGTTTTAGAATGTACTTTCGGTATCCGAACTTATGCAAAAAGATGCATAAGTCAGGTATTAACGTGGCTCTGCTTTTCACCGGAAAAAATCAGCCTTTCAGACTGAAAAAATATTCTCTTATCCACTCCAACCTTCAATACTGCCCACTCTGAACTACAAAGCATTCCAGTTTTTCACAATCCTGATAGCCTCCCGCATTTTGACCGGATTTTTTATTCCCGGTTTTACCTCAACACCGCTGTTGAGATCAATTCCGAAAGGATGGACAGATGAGAGTGCTTCCTCCAGGTTGGCCGGATTGAGTCCGCCGGCAAGGATGATATTATCAAATTGCGAACAGGCTCTCTGCGCTATCTGCCAGTCGAATGTAGAGCCTGTGCCGCCGTACATCTGCTGATGCCAGGTGTCGAGGAGAAATCCCGCGGTTTTATATGTTTGAAGTAACGACAGATCGGAGTCGGCCCTGATGGAAAATGCTTTAATTACAGGATAAGGGAGCTGACTGCAGAGCTCAGGAGATTCTGAGCCGTGAAGTTGAATGGTATCGATTCCGGCTGCCTGGGCAATTGAGACGACTGTTCTGAGATCCTGGTTTACAAAAACTCCGACCCTGGAGACAAAGGGCGGAAGCTGACTGGTTATTTCCCTTGCAGCAGAAGGTTTTATATTTCTGGGGCTTCCTTCATGAAATATGAATCCAAGTGCATCAACGCCGAGACTGACAGCGATCCTGGCATCCTCATATCTGGTGATTCCGCAGATTTTTACCCTGATACTCATTTCACTTGCTCTCCTTTAAAAGAGAGAGTTCCATAATCAGACCTGAAGGATCACTTTTACGCATCAGTGACTCACCTACCAGGAGTGCCTTTACACCTGCATCGTACATCATCTTTGCCTGTAAACCGTTTTCGATCCCGCTTTCCGAGACTACCAGAGTGGATGAAGGTATCTGTCTGATAAGGGAAAGAGTTGTGTTGAGATCAGTTTCGAAAGTATTGAGATTGCGGTTGTTTATGCCGATAAGTCCGGGGTTGAGCTTGAGAACCCTCTCCAGCTCCCACGCAGTGTGCACTTCAATGAGAGGATCGATTCTGAAAGCGACAGATGCATCATAAAGATCTCTCAGTTGAGAGTCATCGAGAGCTGCAGCTATTAACAGCAGGGCATCGGCTCCGGTGCGTGCGGTCTGCTCAATTTGCAGAATGTCAATCAAAAAGTCTTTACGGAGCACAGGCAGAGGCACAGATTCGCGTACAGCCTTCAGATACTGGAGGGACCCCTGAAAAAAATGTTCATCTGTAAGGACAGAGATGGCATTTGCTCCGCCTCTGCAGTAACTGTCAGCTATCTTGAGCGAATCGAAATCGGGCCGGATAACACCTTTTGAAGGAGATGCTTTCTTTATTTCTGCAATTATTCCCAGTGATGGTGCTGAAGAGAGGGCTTTTAAGAACTGCCTTGGTTTAAAATCAGGAAAATCTAGAGAGCGGGGAAGTTTTTTTAGTTCCT
>JAAYYB010000179.1 GCA_012515615.1 Fibrobacter sp. | reverse complement strand
CTGTCATTAGCTTGCAACCAAAGCTATCTGGTGCCATAAATCCGATCACAATACAATATAGAGTATGAAAAGTGAAATGAAGTTTCAGATTTGTACATTTCTATCTTTTCTTTAATGACCTAAATATTTAAACTCTTATGTATATTAATTTCCTTTATTCCTATTTAATATTTATTTTACTGACTCTACAAATTCCGGAGGGTATAATTTATGAAAAAACAATTGATACTTCTATTTATGTTACTTTTTTTTAACCTTGCATTTTCCGCTGAAACCATGGATACCACCGCTAATAATGTTACACCCACAGTTACATCAGCAGTTGCATCAGTGGATTCGTCAAACGATACGGCTGCTTATGAATGGAATTTTCTTCCAGGCGATGCCATAAGGATCACAGTAACCCCAGATACCGGTTTTCCAAATGGAGTTTATCCGGTTGAAGCCGATGGGTTTGTGGACCTTCCCATGATAGGACCTTTATCAGTAAAAACCATGAACAGAACCGAATTTGAGCAGAAGGTCAAAGAAGCCTACATACCGATTTTAAGGTTTTCCAGCGTTCAGGTCAGAAGAGTGATGTCTATCGGTTTTCAAGGCGGATTTCGCAGACCGGGGGTTTTCTGGGTTACACCTGGATCAACTCTCTGGTATGCATTATCATTAACGGGTGGTACAGAGCGGGAAGATGGCCTGAAAAAAATCAAATGGGAGCGCAATGGCAAAAGAATTGAGCAAAAAGTACCTGAACTGTTAAAAGACCCACAACCGATTTATAAACTTGGATTGCGTTCAGGTGATATATTCCGGGTAATAAAACGCCAAAAAAAGACTGGTTGGGATGTGTTCAGGCAGGATGTCCTTCCTTTAATAAGTTTTGGTCTTTCCAGTGCAATTACAGCAATTACGCTTTACGAATGGTCTCAGAAGAGGTAACACTATGCAGCAAGGCTTGAATAGCCCTACACCTTCATTTAAACCGGATTATGTGTATTGGATAAAGCATTATGCCGGACTTCTCTGGAGATGGAAATGGTATATAATACCGGTATTACCGGCTTTGGTGATAACATGGTTACTGCTGGTGGTTACATTCGGTACAGTAAGACCGGAACTTGGTGTCAATGTAATTTTCGGTTTCGAAAAGCAGTCCAGTGTTCTGGTATTGCCCGAAGCTCTTCCCACTGGAATGGGAAAAATGAAACTGATCCAGAGCAGAAATTTCCTAAAAGAGATTGTGGATTCTCTTTCTCTGCACTTTATCATCCCAAAATATAACCGCTCATCTATACTGAATTTCATCTATGTTGACAGTACTGCTATCCCCGGAAAATACGAGTTTAGTATCGACGAGCAATCAAGGCTCAACTACACGGTCGCACTAACAAATAGTGCGCTGGGCCTGAAAAAAAAGGTAATAACCACCGGCAGACTTCCATCACTTGACACTTTGAACACAAACGGAATGAAATTTGTCTTTGCTCCACACTTTCTCAAAAAACCTTTTAATTTTAATTTTTTTGTGATTCCCAGAGAAAAGGCTGTAGAGAATCTCAGAAACAAGATTTCTATTCAGGCAAATTCCAGGCGTGACCCGATGATGGAAGGTGTTGTAATGGTCAACTTAAACGGCACCGACCCACAGCTCATCTCCACCACTCTCAATACAATCGCAGACAAGTTTGTGGAAAGGAATCTCTCTTTCCGCAAGAGAAAAACCAGTGAAGTGCTCAAAGCACTGCAAATGCAGTTGCAGATAGCATCCGAACAGCTTCGTCAAGATGAAAACCGGATTCGTACATTCAAAGAAGAAAACCCTAAAGTCGGTTTGGGTATAGATGCACAGAATGCAATTAACACTATGACAATGCTGGAATCAAGAGATCTTACTCTTTCCACAGAGACCGATGATGCAAAAGATCTGCTGAAAAGACTTTCGGAACAAACCGGAAGTGATAAAGATCAGACTACCAGTGAAGCACTCCTTTTTCTCAGCAGTCGTAATGTATCATCTGCAATCATTCTTCAACGG
>JAAYYB010000407.1 GCA_012515615.1 Fibrobacter sp. | reverse complement strand
CTTCTGAACCAGATAAGCCACTACAAGTGCATCACGAAATCTACAAAGGTTTTGAGATTAAAGTATTTGTTCAAAACCAATATATGGGAACTTTATATGGCATAGGAACATGTGAAACATATCCAACAGCTTATATTGTAGTTTCTGATGGACAAAGAACTGGAATAGTAGTAAACGATTTAAAATTTAAGATTGATTGGTATAAGGAATTATCTTAATATTTATTAGGAGTGTTTTTAAATATGACTATTTATGGATGTACTATTTTATATAACAGATTAGATTTGCTTGAAATTTGGTTAAACGAATTAAAAAACAGTGTTGATAAATTTATAATATTGGAAGGAAATAAAACTCATACAGGTGGTAAAAGAGACTTAATTTTTAATCCCGATATGTTTAAAGATTTTGATATAACTTATGTTCCCGTAACTGACATACCAGAATACAGCAACGAAGAATTTGATAGAATAGAAAAATATTTAAACAATTATCTTTTAAACTCTCTTAAAGATTGTAATAATAATGATATTATATTGTTTACACATGGAGACGAAATTCCTAGACGGAGTAGTGTAATAGAAGGTATATTTCATTTAAATATGGAACTTAAAAAAAATCCGTATACGGAGATGATTGTAAGATTAAGACTTATGCAACAAAGATATTGGTTAAACTGTTTTCTGTTACAACAAAAAAATTTTTCAGATGGAGGACCTTTCATTACTACTTACAGAGTTGTTAAAGAAGTTGGTGTTTGGAGAATAAAACATATATATAAAGGTTCTCCTGAAGGAATTATGGAAATGGCTGGTTGGCATTATAGTTGGCTAGGTCCTAAAGAGTATGTATTGGATAAATTATATGTCAATGTAGACCAAAATTATAATAAACCAGAAATGTTTAATTATGACTATATACAAAATGTTTTAGACACTGGTGGTGATATTTTACAAGAAAGTAGATTGTTACCAGGCCATAAATGGATAGGAACTGGTTTTTTTAATCCAAATAATAAAATAGTTTCTAATTATTTATTGCCTAAATATGTTTTGGATAACTATAACAAATTTAAACATTTAATAAAAATTAAAGAAAATTATGAGATAGGTTAAAATGTCAAAAGTTTTATTGGTCACGCCAAAATGGTTTAATTCGTATCCCGAGCAACCCCCACTCGGCCTTTAAGAAATCAAAGAGTAATATTAAAGTGTGATAAAGAATGAAAATTTTAATCGCAAATCCCCACTTCAACTTGTATGGGGGCGCGGAAAGACAGATTGCCGAATTGGCAAACTATTTGACAAGCAAAAATCATATAGTATTGATAGCTACAACAACCGCTTGTCCTGAGTTCAAAGAAAATCTTAAAGAAGCTAGGCTTTGGGAAGCAGGAAACGAACAGGCACTGTACAAATTTTTGAACACATATTCGCCAAAGTTTCAAGTTTACAATCCACATAATCACCCTTGTGAGTTGTATTTATATTATCCTTACAAGGTTCCAACTGTGTGGCAATGTAATGAACCTCCAGGATATGTTCTTGAAGGCAACCCAGTAAATCCTAACGAACGGGCTTACGTGGAAAGAACATGTTCCAAAGTTATGGTAATAACAGATTTTGATAAAGCGCGGTTTAGAAGTTTATATGGATTTGACCCAGTGGTTAATTATCCAGGCATTCGTTATGATTATTTTGCCGAGGATGTCAAAGTTCGGAATACTCTGAATATGAAGGACAACTTTGTGATAACTCAAGCAGGGTATTTCACCTGGACTAAACAACAGGATAAGACAGTTGAAATCTTTGCGGAAGTCAAAAAGGAGATTAAAAACGCTAAACTAGTTTTAGTAGGGTATAATGCTTGGGCTAAACAATATCCTTATGTGGCTAAAGTTCATAAAAAGATTGAAGAGTTAGGGCTGGAAGATGATGTTTTTGTTAATGACTATTTGAGTGGCGATGAAAATCTTAGAAATATTTACAAGCAGACATCTATCTTTTTGAATCCTTGTTTAAGCCAAGGTGCTTACGCTACTAGTTTTGAGGCTATTTGTGCAGGCGTGCCAACTATTGTCAGTAATGATTTCGTTGCCAGTTCCTTGATTTCTGATAATAAATTGGGCTTTGTTAGTTCTCAAACTACGGGGGAGTATATCAACAAAATAATGTATATATATGAGAACCAAAACAAAGTAAAGGACGATACTTTAGCCAACAGAGGTTGGATTAAGGAAAACCTCACTTGGAAAAAGTTCGGAGAAAAATACGAAAAAATATTGGAGGAAGTAATAAATAAATGATTCATTTTATTTTACAACTACTCTTTGGAGTAGTTTGGGGTGCAGGTGAAAACAGAGTTTACCGAGAAAAAGGAGACGCTTTAGTACAACAGCACTTCAAACTTTATCACGTTTGGATGTTTACGATTTTTGCTATTGCTATGTATACGCCTAGCATCTTGACTTGGATTTGGCTTATGATTTGGTCAATTCTGATTTTAGATGTAGTTTGGTGGCTTATACGATACTATGATTTTTGCAGAGATTATGTAAAAGCAGTAAAAATGTATGGGGAACCTAATCCGTGGCATTTAAGAACAGACTGGGACAACTATTTAGGACTGCCACTATGGCATGGAGTCTATTGGTGGTGGTGGGTGTTCAGTGCAATCTTAGCGATTTTAGGAGTTGTTATTGTTGCGATTGGTTAAATTAGTATTTTTTTCCTCCCTTTTTTGGGCAAGTTATACGTTGGCACTGTTAGCATTTTTTGAGCAGTGTTTAGATAGTGGAAATCCGATATGGAGTTCTGTTTTTGGCTTTCCATTTTTACATCATGGATATTATGGTTTCATTGGGCTTTTTATAGCCTGGCTGATATTAGTAATTCCTTATAGAAAATTTTGGGAAAATTTAGAGGCATAAACAAATGAACATTAGTTTAGTTACAACTACGATAAACCTTCCAATTTTTTTGAAGTCGTTTAAACCTGAGTTTCCTAGCGATTGTAATGTAAATGTGATAATCGTAGGTGATAATGGAACACCTGAAACTATAGAATGTTTTTGTGAAGAATTGAATAAAGATAGCAAAACTTTTTACAAAGTAGATTATTGGTCGCCTGAACTTCAGGATGTTTATATCAGAAATTATTTAGGCGATATTGATAAGATAAGAAAAGTTATTCCCGAAAAAGATATAAGAAGGAGAAACTTTGGATTTTTGATAGCACTGGAAGAAGGTGCTGATTACATAGTAAGTTTGGACGATGATAACTATCCAACTGCAGGCTGGGAACAATATTTATTAGATTTTGTCACTAACCACGATAAATGCACAACTGATAGTACTCTTGGAATAATAAATCCAACTGAGTTTTTAGATAATAATATCCGAAATCCGTATATATATTCTAGGGGCTATCCATTGAGATTGTGGTATAAAAGTAATGTTTATGAAGATATACCAATAAAGAAAAAAATAAATCCAGTTATGCACCAGATGTTATGGAGTAACAAACCTGATGTTGATG
>JAAYYB010000178.1 GCA_012515615.1 Fibrobacter sp. | reverse complement strand
GTAATTGAATTCGCCGAGACTCAGGCTCCAGCCTTCCAGCCAGAGCGACAATTCCCGCTGTTGCTGCGGAGTGCCCCTGAAATGGATGAGCAGGTCGATATCGCTGCCCGGGCCTGAAGTTGCATTTACCGTGGAACCAATAAGATACATTGCCTGTACTCCGAATTGACCTGGTTCAAGACGGAGTGCCAGCTGTTCAGCCATCCGTAAACGCCATTGCCAGAATGCTTCGCTGTGATGTTCCACCGGTCTTGCCGCGATTAACGGTTCCGCCAACACTGCCGAGGGTTCGGTGAAATATCCGATAGCTTCACATAACTCCGCGTTCATCTGAATTTTCAGGATATTTCCCTCCGTACTGCCGGGAACATCTATTACATGCAGTACATCACTCAGATACGCATAGTCAGGCAGCATGTCTGGTAAAATATTGTGGGAACTGTTCAGAAACATCTCATTAAACATCACATCATTTTCATCCGGATAAAGCGGGATATAGCGTATACCTGCTTCAACCATGTCCTGAAAAAAATGCGTGCCGAAAGAGAGTTCGGGTTCATATGAACCACTTTTCAAGGCAATCTCAATGAGTACAGCTGTGTTGCAGATATCAGAATAGCTGACCTGAACACCCTGTTTTATTTCACCCCGGCTTCCCCAGCGCCCCGGCCCCATCAGTATGAAGCGATGTTTGGGTAGAAGAGAGTTCAGTCTGCTCACCGCCCGTCCGATATCCACCAGCAAATCAAGACTCGTTTGTTCCGCATAGCGTTGTGGTGATACGTAGACGATGTGGGTGATGTCGGGAATGTGACCGTTGGAGATGAATCTTCTTGCTGTAAAAAGCGTTTCGCGTTCGGAAATATCGTGTGGTATGGGGCTTGGAGCAATGTCAGTTTCGGTGAATTGAGGTCGGCACTGGAGCAAAAAGAGCGATGTCCCGTCTGAGGCGAACTCAATGTCCACCGGTGTTTTCATTCCCTCCTGCAGGGTGAGAAGAATTGTGTGCATCTGCTTCATAAAGTCGGTATTGCGTATAAGACCTTCAAAGGTAAATACCATATCATCACGGCTTGTATCGAGCTCGATGGTAGATGGATGGTGTATCAGCCCATCCTTGTAGACCGAGGCCAGTTGAGCAAGGTTGGGAATATCGTTTCCGTGTTTTCGTATAAGATTTTCAAGAGTAACCGTCTGGAACGATTCTTCCTCCAGGTTTAGAGCATCGATTTTTGCGGGCGAATAGTGACGAATCTCGTCGGGGCAGCTGTTCACCCGTAAGGCCGGTTGCCCGGGTGAGAGAAGAACCGGATAATCGTTGCCGATGCGGTCTACTGCCCGCGTGCCAAGTCCCGGAACAAGCCGAACCAGCCCGTCTTCCCGTTTGAGTCTTGGAGACCAGCGGAACTCATTGCTGCTGAAAGCAACTCCCGCGAAGATCGGTGAAAAATAAGGACCGATACGCGTTCCAACTACCTCCTGGATCATGATCCCCATTTCTTCGTGAAAATCGATCAGACCATGTTCGATACGATATTGGATGGGGTCCGGGCCGAAGACCGAAGCATAGACTTCTGCGACTGCATCGAACAGAGCCTCCAGACGCATCTGCCTGTCGCCCTGATTAGAGAGAAAAAGGCTCTTGTATTTGCCCGAAAAAGCTGTGCCGGCACGATCTTCCAGAAGGCTTGAACTGCGCACTATGATAGGCTGGTTGCCAAAATCATCCAGCGCCTGCATCAGACCTCGGGAGATGTGCACAGGAAATCGGGTATGCTTGAAAAGCTGTATGATGTTGGGGTATTCCAACCGTACCTGCTCAAGTTCCCTATATTTGATTTCATGTACGTCTTCCAGTTCATTGTACTGTAGAAACTCGTCCATGCAATCAGCGGTTAGATACCATGTTTTCGGTGTTTTGATGTTTTTAAGAAGATTGTTCCTCTCGGCAGCATTTTTCAGAATTTGCGCGGCAAGAAACAGGCCGGTACTTTTCCCGCCAAGGCGGCCGCTGCTGCCGGCTGGATATATGATACGGGTAACCAGGTCGAAAAAATCAGAAACTTCAATGTGGCGTTTTGCCAGATTGATAAAATCGACGTTGTCAGTGAAAAACCGGCGTATCAGTGATACTCTTAGTCGCATCTCTGTAGATTGTTCGAGCGAGATTTCGCTTTCAGCAAATGATCGAAAACGAAGGATCGCATCGATTATCGTTCCCAAATCCGCATTGCCGTAATCGACGGTTTTTATGAGAAAACCGAGTTTGTGCAACCGGATCCATTTGCGAAGGTATGAAAGGATCTCATCATCACCCATGTAGCGTGCTGCAATAGCAAACACCTGATCGCTGGTGGATAATAAGCTCGCATGCGACTGTTTCCTGCTGGGACTGTTGGCTTCAGATACCCCTTCGGTATTGTATTCAGCTAAATCCTGTCCGAGCGAATTTAAAATCTGACGCGATTCTTTGATCCCGCTCCAGAAGAGGTTATATAACAACTTTCTTGAAACGAAAAGAAAAAGATTCTCGTCGGTGTGCCGTAGCAGGTCAACGACTGTCTTCCATTCGCTGCTCTTCTTTAAGGCTTGCTCCCCGTAGGCCGCATCGCGCTCGCGCAGCAGAAGTTCCAGCTTTCGGTGAAACGTACTCTGGCCGATACGGTCAGCGATGATACGGAGTAGCTTGCGCTCTTTTTCCAGGAAACAGTCTACACCCGATGAGGACACTGAATGTGTATAGGAGACCTCGATGAATCCTTTGACCGCATCACCCTCTTTGATAGGTGCGGTGTCTGAACACATCGATTGTACAAAGTCGGCTGGCTGGTACACCTTATCATCATAGTTTATACGGGCATGGCAGATTTCGGGATACTGCCAGCCCGATGGGATAGTAGAGACGATATCAAGGAAAATATCAGGCAACGGGCGGGAAGTGTTGGCAAGCAACTCTTCCACCCGATAGAGACAGTCCAACTCTTTCTCTCGTTCCTGTAAATCCAGGAACCGTAATGCTTCTGTCTTCTTTGTATCCATTTTCCCGCGAATCCTCTCCTCACTGAAAAACAGACATCCGGGTGGTTATGCCCAACCGCGCTGCTTTACTGCTTCAGCCACCCGGCTGATTGCGATCACATAAGCCGCATCACGCATATAGAGCTTCCTGCGTACTGCGAGGTCGTACACCGCTGTAAATGCTGAGGTCATCTTGGCATCTAACTTTGAAAGGACCTCGTCTTTTTCCCAAAAGTAATTCATGTTGCACTGCACCTGTTCAAAATAGCTGCAGGTCACGCCGCCGGCGTTAGTGAGAAAATCAGGGCAAACAAAAATACCGCGCTGCTTTATCACTTCATCAGCTTCGGGAGTTGTGGGGCCGTTAGCACCTTCTGCAATGACCTTGACTGTTTTAGAGATCTTCTGGACGTTGCTGCCATTAATCTGATTCTCAAGTGCCGCGGGAATCAAGATGTCTACATCCTGTTCCAGCCATGCTTCTCCCGGCAGCCTTTCGTAACCCAGCTCTTGCGCCTGTTTCTTGTCGATTCCACCGAACTTGTCGCAAATTCCGCGCAGTTCATCGATTTTTATGCCGTCTTTTTTGCGGTATGTGTATGATACCTTGTCACCCTGGTCCCAGCAGGAGATGGCCACAACTTTGCCGCCCAGTTGTGTATAGAGTTGCACGGCATGCTGTGCAACGTTTCCAAAACCCTGCACGCTGGCTGTTGTCTTCTCAGGAGAAAGGCCAAGCACTTTGAGAGCTTCGCGCAAGACATAGACCACGCCGAACCCGGTTGCTTCTGTGCGACCAAGAGATCCACCCATCCCTACCGGCTTACCGGTGATAAAGCCCGGATAGTGGCCGCCATGGATCATCTCGAATTCATCAAGCATCCAGAGCATATGCTGACCGTTGGTCATAACATCCGGAGCAGGTACGTCACTAACTGGCCCTACGTTTTTTGCAACCTGGCGAATCCAACCACGGCAGATCTGCTCCTGCTCGCGAAGGCTCAGATGGTGCGGGTCGCAAATAACGCCGCCTTTTGCACCGCCCAGAGGGATATCTACAACGGAACATTTCCATGTCATCCAAAGCGATAATGCCCGTACCGTGTCGATTGTCTCCATCGGGTGAAAGCGGATACCGCCTTTGGCAGGACCACGTGCGTCATTGTGTTGCACGCGAAAGCCCTTGAATACTTTGATCTTACCGTCATCCATGCGTACCGGAATGGTGAATTGATACTCACGCATCGGCTGGCGCAGAAGTTCCTTCACGCCATCATCGAGCTCCAATATGGCAGCTACCTTGTCGAACTGAGATTGCGCTACTTGATAGGGATTGTACGAAGCAGTCTCCATAGTCACTTGTCCTTTCCTTTTATGACTGACTGATATAAGAATTGTTATAAAACAGAATCAAATTATGCGTTTAGTCAAATGAAGGCACACCTGATATTGATATCGGTGTGGTATAAAAGTTGGATTGATTATGTCATCTTCTGGCACGCTCGCAAGCTTATGACGGTATATCCTGTATTGTTACAGAATAACTGCAGAATTTTAAAAATACACTTTGTTTATTGGGATATGAAAAAATTTTCTTATTTAAGTCGCTTTTTTTTGAAGGGCTGGCTGGCTATTGCAAACGGGTTCGGGCACCCGCCTGAGGTGATTGTGTAATGATAATGAAGCAAACATTCTGGGCTGCCCGTGTTATGCGAAGTTACTTGTGGTAGTTTTCATGTAAAATGCCATGGACGGCATTGTGCATTCTTGTTTGCAGTATAAAATATCAATTAAGAAGTGACACTTGACCTTGTTTGTCATCTTTTGGTCCCTCATATTGAGCAACAGAAGACTCAATTAAATGAGATGCAAATTTAACAGGTTGATATTCCGCTGTTATGCTGCCAAGATCTGTAGAGTTAATTTTAGATATATGTTTTAAGTCAAGATCAATTTCCTGCTTTGTCATTACAGGAAACCCGAAACATTCATTTTTATACTTGAGAGAACCTTTTTCTTTTTGATACTCTTCACAAAAGGCAATGTGATCTTCTAGCCTCTTTGTTATCCCACTATTAGCGGTTTTACATAAATTCTTTAAGCCGTCGAAAATCATTGAAGAAAAATTTACATCATATTCAATTCCAATAGAATGTCTTTCGGAAGATATAGCTGCAAATGTTGTCGTACCAGTGCCAAGAAAAGGATCAAGAACAGTATCACCTTTTACGGAATACATATTTATTAAACGATATGGTAATTCAAAAGGGTAGGCGGCATTTCTTTCACGCATATTTTCATTTTTTATTGCTTGTCTGACTCCTTTTAAATCCCAGGAATCAGAAAACCATTTATTCCGTTCTTCCCAGAAAAATGCACTCTGGTTTCTGAGACTTTTTTCATCAGCCGTGCTAAACTCTCTTTTTCCACCCTTCCGAAATACAAGTATGTATTCATGTTCAAGGGTGATATATGCTCCGGCAGGAAGCATCCCTGAACCCATAAACTTGTTAGGCGCATTAGTTGCTTTCTTCCAAAGGGCTATCGGCAGAGGTTGAAATCCAAGTGCTATAAATTTAGACGTTACTCGTGAATGATTTGAATACAATTGGAATTGCTTACCAATTTTTCTGGTTGCGTCCCCAATGTTAATACATACAAATCCACTTTCTTTTACAACCCGGGCAAGCTCGTTCCATATTTTATCGAGTTCCTGATTCATCAGTTCAAAAGCCCTGAGCCCGTTAAATTGTTGTAATGAATCATTAATTTCAGGATTTAAAGAGGCAAATAAACTATCCCACATTTCGATCATGGGGTATGGCGGTGATGTCACTACCAGATCAACAGAATCATTTTTTATTGTAGATAATGATCTTGAATCAGAGAATTCAATTTTATGGTTGGTGGATTTGTATTCTTTTTTACTCATAACTTCTTCCAAATGATAATGTTAAAATTCACAATCTACAGTAACCCCATCTTTTTGTTTTCTACTAACGATATATTAATCCTGGTTTTATTTCTTGTTCCTCGCGCGCTCTTATTCTTATTCCCCGCTTCCCAATGCTGTTGCCAGATGTGTTTTGCCAACCCCGGGAGGCCCTATAAAAAGGATGTTGTTGTTTTTGAAGATGAAGTTGGAGTTGCAGAGTGCAGGAATTTCCTTTTTCTTTATTGCCGTATTAAAATCGAAGTCAAAATCGACGATGGTTTTCAGTCGGCTTTGCGCATGTCAACTTTGGCCTGTTGTGTGTCTGTGCCTGTTTGCCCCTTTTCTTCTCGGACGCGAACTCCTTTTTTGACTTTCGAATTTTTCTCGTATTATTTCAATTCATTCCTTAACGAATCGAAATGCATCCGCTTTTCATCATTAACCCAATTCCAGAAATCAGCTGAATCAGAATATTTCATTTGTGGTGTTCGACTCAAATCCATAACTCTATTGAAACCATCTACATACATGAATTGTGCAACATTATCCCAATATTCATCATTCCAGTTTCTTATACTTTCTGTGCCACTGTAAATCCTTGCATATTGAATCGCTTCGTTCTGTTTTCTAATCTTATCTGGATTAGCAGGAGAATCGCATTCGATGAAGAGTAAACAGTTGATAATAACCAATTTGCCTATCACAAGGCAAAGCTTATGAATATTTGAGCACATAAGGCGATTTACTTTTTGCACAGCTTTTCCCATTGTATCTATTATTCCGGCAATTAAATGTTACCCATTTCATGCTGCATAGCTAACAAGTTTATGGTTAAAGAAATTCATAATTTTGGACTTTCTCTTCTGCAAACCTTTCATATAATTGAGAAGGTTTGTAG
>JAAYYB010000177.1 GCA_012515615.1 Fibrobacter sp. | reverse complement strand
TGACCAGTTATGTAACTGCATTTCTGGATGCCGCGCAAAAAGATTCATCCTGCCCTTACTTTGAGCTTGGGAACAACCCTGAGAAACGCAGGCAATTTCAGTTTGCTGCTTTGCTGCATGACATCGGAAAAATCGGGGTCCCCGAATATCTTTTGACTAAAGAGAAAAGGCTGTCATCCGGCGAATTCGACAATTTAATGTCGCGAATGGACTTTGTTGAACTTCAGCTTGCTCTTACTCCTTCGAAGGTTTCCGGCTGGACCTCCATGCAGGAAACAGTCAGAGACAGAGAGCTTTTGAAGAGGTTAAACAGTTGCGGTTATTTGACTGAACAGATGCTTCAGGATTTATTAACTCTCAGGGAAAAAACATATACCTCAATTGAAGGACAGGTAAGAAGATTTTTGAGTGAAGATGAGTGGAAAATGCTTTCGATCCCCACCGGGAATCTGACTCTGGAAGAACGTGGGTTGATCAACTCACATGCTTCCTCGACATTCCGAATTCTCTCTAAAATACCATGGACCGGCAATCTTCAGCAGATTCCGCTTATTGCCTCGCAGCACCATGAAAGGATGGACGGTTCAGGGTATCCGGGCAAACTCTCAAAAGACCATATTCTGCTCGAGAGCAGGATTCTTGCAGTGGTAGATATTTACGAGGCACTTGTAGCACAGGATCGCCCCTATAAACCAAAAATCGAACGTGAGAAAGCCTTGAAAATACTCACTGAAGAAGCCGCAAAGGGACATCTGGACCAGAATGTGGTCACCTTCTTTATAGAAAAAGAGATTTACAGTGCTCTTGACCAACAGGCCGCTGTTTGATGCGTTTTCTCAAAGATGTTTCTTTAGCCGACAAAAACACATTCCGTGCAGGGGGGCCGGCAGCGTATTATTGTGAGCCTGGCGATGAAAGTCAGTTGATCGAAGCCCTCCACCAGGCGTCTGAAATCGGTCTTCCGGTATGGATCTTAGGGAACGGATCAAATCTTCTGATGAGTGATCAGGGTTGGCCCGGTCTGGTAATTAACCTCTCTGCAGAGCTGACAAAAGTAAATTGGAGTGAAAACGGCGTTGAGGCAGGAAGTGGCACGCAGCTCAATATTATTGTAAATCAGAGTGTTAGCTCCGGTATTGCTGGTATGGAAGAGCTGGCTGGAATCCCTGGTACTGTAGGCGGTGCAGTGATTATGAATGCCGGCGCCTTTCGCTCATGTATCGCGGATACCCTTCACTTGGTAAGATATTTCGATCTGGAAGAGGATAGAATTATTTGCGCGAAGGCTTCGGAGCTGCAGCTTGGCTATCGAAGCTGTAATCTCAGAAATAAACCGGCAGTAATTCTCAGTGCAGCGTTCCATTTTTCTGATCGTAAAGCTCCTGAAGAGTTGTCACAAATACGCAGAGACATACTCTCAAAGAGAAAGGCAAAGCAGCCTCTGGAATATCCAAACTGCGGAAGCGTTTTCAAACGGCCTCCGGGCAATTATGCAGGAACCCTTATTGAGCAGAGCGGGCTTAAGGGAATGAGGGTAGGGGATATGGAAGTCTCTATAAAACATGCTAATTTTATTGTCAACAGAGGACAGGGAACCGCAACCGATGCAAGGCGTCTTATAATCAAGCTGCAGAAAGCAGTTTATGAGAATTCCGGCATACTGCTTGAGCCGGAAGTGATATTTGCCGGTCAATTTGCTGATCCACTGTATGTACCATCATAAAAGGAGATATAAGTGTCTGTATCTGTTCATAAGTTTATAACCGGTCCTATAGAAACTAACACTTATATAGTACGTGGTGATAAGGAAAGATGCCTGGTTGTTGACCCGTCTTCAGGATGTGAAGAAGTGACTGGCTTTGTTGAACGCGAAGGCTTGTTTCCGGAAGCGATACTTTTGACCCATGCTCATTTTGATCATACTATGGGTATACCGGAATTTCAGAGTATTTACCCCGGCCTCGAGGTCTATGTGCACCGGGCAGAGCTGATGCTCTTGACTAACGCTGGAATTAACGGATCGGTTATGATGGGAAAGCCCTTTACATATAACGGCAATACGCACGACCTTACAGAGGGCAAAATGAAGATCGGAAGTTTTGAAACCGAGGTTTTTTTTATTCCAGGTCACAGTCCCGGCGGGGTGGCCTTTAAATTTGATAATTTTCTTCTGTGCGGTGATATTCTATTTGCCGGTTCAATCGGACGAAGTGATTTTCCCGGTGGAGACGGGGAACTGCTGATAAATGGCATTAAAGAAAAACTCTTTACTCTCAGTGATCAGACCGTCGTTTGCCCCGGGCACGGGGGCCGGACAACTATAGGAAGAGAGAAAAGGTCAAATCCGTATTTCACGTTATGAGACTTGAATTACCCCTTCTGGAAACATTTCTTGCCTATCTGCGGCTTGAAAGAACGCTGAGCGACAATACCGCAGAATCCTACCGATATGATCTCCAGAGGCTGGAGGCTTTCTTAAACCAGCATCGCACAAAGAGTCTCCACGATGTCACACCGGATCTTCTTTCCAGATACGTAAGGCTTCTTTTTGACATCGGCTTCGCTGCTACATCTATTCAGCGCACAGTTTCATCACTGAGAAGTTACTTTGCATTCGTTGCTTCTGAAGGAGAAATTGACAAAGATCCAACAGAACTGCTTGAAACCCCGCGTACCACCCGCTATCTTCCCTCGGTACTGACAGTAGATGAGATAGAAAAGATACTGGACGTTATTGATACAAAAAAGAGGGGCGGGGTCAGGGACAGGGCGATGCTTGAGACTCTCTATGCCACAGGAATGCGGGTTTCGGAATTATCGTCATTTACTTTAGAGCAGATACTCTGGGAGGAAGGGCTGGTCAGAATCCTGGGGAAAGGTTCAAAAGAGAGGCTTGTTCCAATAGGTGAGCTGGCACTCCAATGGATTAATGAGTATATGCAGGTTGAACGGGCATTTTTAGCAAAACCTGGATCAGACAGCACGGTTTTCCTGAATGTCCGCGGAAAAGCCATCTCCCGTATGGGCATCTGGAAAATCATTCACGGGTACTGTGCTGATGCAGGTATTCATAAAGAGGTTTCACCGCACACGTTCAGGCATTCTTTTGCGACTCATCTTCTGGAAGGGGGAGCTGATCTGCGGACTGTTCAGGAGATGCTCGGTCATTCAAACATTGTGACAACTGAGATTTACACTCACGTTGACCGTGAGTATCTTAAAGAGATTCACCGTAGTTTTCACCCCAGGCAGAAAAACCGTACACTGAACCAGCTATGAACAGATTCCCTGAAACCCTGATTCAGATTCACTATCATGTCCGTACGGGTGGTGTTTCACAGGTGATGAGGCTTTATGCTGATGCCTTCAGAAAAATCAAGCGGGGAAAAAGCATCCTGATTTGCAGCGGAAACGGGGCAGGAAAGATTCCGGGTGTTGAGCAGATTAATATAGAAGAATTTGATTACCAGCAGTTTACAGATATCTGCCGGTTCCTCAGTATGCGGGCTCTGCTCAAGAAAAAACTGCTCGAAATACTGAATGGCGCAAATCTGACTTTTCCGGCAGCGGTTGTAGCTCATAATCTTAATCTGGGGAAGAACCCCGCACTTTCAGCTGCTTTTTCAGAAATAGCAAGAGAATGGAATGGAGGAGATGTCCGGTTCTTCTCTGTAATACACGATTTTGCCGAAGAGGGCAGGTTGGAGCAGCTTAAATCGCTGCAGTTTCTGGAGGATTCCGGGATAAAAATAAAACCGGACCTTTATTCTCTTAGTGCCCCTGTAAACCATGTGGTACCTGGAAACTGCGGTTTTGAAATCTTGAGCAATACCGGTTTCAGAGTTACACTCCTTCATAATCCGGTCCGGAAAGAAGAAATTTCATCTGAAAAAGTCTCAAGGGATATAGTCTTAAAGAGGGCTGCAGAAGCTGCTTTGCAGGATGATACAGAGATAAACTTGTCTAAACCGATATTCTGTTATCCTTCAAGGGTTATTTACAGGAAAAACCCGCTTGAAGCTATTGCACTGGCGTGTCTGATATTTGACTCAACTCTTTTACTGGGGACCCGGGGCACGGGAAGAGCTGATATTGACCTTTTCAATGAAATCAGGACAATCATCAGAGAAACCCGCCTGCCGGTTATTCTTGATGCACCATCGAGAATATTCTACCGGTGTCAGGGCAACCCGGCAGCACTTCTTTATAGCGTGTCAGATTATGCGTTGTCGACCTCCTTAGCTGAAGGCTTTGGATACGGACTTTATGAACCCTGGCTTTATGGAAAGGCAGTGCTGGGGAGGCTCCCGGCCCGATTTAAATATCAGGATGGAATGGATTCCTCTCTGCTCTACACCCGTTTGCCACTGCCATCTGAGTGGGTGGATATAGAGAGCTTCCGGAGGAAATATATAGAAGAAATTTGCGCCGCCGGCATGCAATCAGACCAAAGAGACTTTCAAGAGTGGGCTGTTCAGGATGGAAAAATTGATTTTGGAATTCTCGACTGGGATAACCAGGTACAGTTCATCAGGAGCATTACCGCCGAGAGCCTCAAAAGATCACACTGGAGAGAAAATCTTGAGGAGAAGCAGGATGGATGGCCAGGAATATCCCGGTTTCTGACCGTTGACAGAGTTATAGACCGGAACAGAACTTCGATAGAGCAGGGTTTCTCCGGGAACTGTTTTCTGGAAAGATTCAGGGCTTGCTTTTCCCAAAAATGTGCCGTTGTGCCGCTCTCTGCAGATTATGAGGGAATAAAGAAGTCTTTTTACAGAGGATCATACCGGTTCCTATTGCAGAGACCCGGAAAAAATCCTGTTTAATGCTGCCTGGTTTTTTTTCTTGACTTTAAGATGATATCATTGGATATTTTAATACGCCATTATTGTTTCAGGAGGTGCTGTGGCCAATACAACTAAACATGACCTGATTGCAGAAGTCTCTAAATACACGGGGCTGACCCAGGGCGATACAAAAATCGTTGTCGAGGAGCTTCTTGAGACAGTCGCGTCTATACTGGAACACGGTAACAGCATAGAAATACGCGGATTTGGCACATTTTATTCCAAGTCAAGAAAGCCAAGGCCTGCGCGCAACCCAAAGACCGGAGAAGTAATCCCATTGCAGAAAAGAGTTGTTCCACTTTTCAAATTCTCAGGTGAATTGAAAAAGACAATAACTGATTCTCTTCAGCAGCAGCCGGCTGTCGTAGAATAAATCTTCGTTGAGAAAAACTGGTAAGTAGATAATTCCTGGAATATCTTTCCGGGCTGCTCAATCATTTTCAAAAATCATCAGGCACAACAGGGAAGCAGTAGTAAACTGTCACGTGAGATTGTATTCAGTTGCCTGATACTCTGAGACATATTTTCACTATGCCTGTTTACCATATATAGTCGTTTTAGTTTCCCCCCCCAAGGGCCTCAACGGCAGGATTATAAAGGCATCCAAAACTATTATTGTTCTTTATAATTGGAAATATAGCGTATTCTATTTTCTTGACATTAAATCTTTATCACCATATAATAATCATAAATTATCTGGGGCATTTATTTCAGATTGAAAATTCCGCTGTTTAGTTGCGGTTATATTTTTATAAGGAGTGATCTTCATGCGGATCCGGGCAGTGATACTCGTTGCGGTGTTGTTCATGTCCCAATCGAAAGCCGGTGATAACCCGTTGGAGGATTTCAACGCAAATATCCAGTTGCCTGCCTTTAATGCCAAATTGTCAATAGGCTTTAATTATGATCTTCTGAGGGCACCTACGGATGTTTCGTTTGAATACCCGAAAGGTTATTTCGGGTTTAACCTTCCAATAGAGCAGAGTATCAATTTACGTGATTTTCTCAATTATGCAGATCCGGCAATAGATTCAAT
>JAAYYB010000176.1 GCA_012515615.1 Fibrobacter sp. | reverse complement strand
CTTGCCGGGATCTACAGCAAGCAGGGCAACCATGTAAAAGCAGTTGCCATGTACGAGAAGGCAAGTCAGCTTGATCCCAAGAATTCTTCCCTGTTGACCGAGCTTGCAGAATGCCAGCTCAAGAGCGGAAATGCCGGTGCGGCTATCCTGACCTACGAACAGGCCATAGCGATGAATCCACAGGCAAGCAAAGAGTATAAGGTACTGGGTGATCTTTACATGAAAGAGAAAAAGACTGATTCTGCGATCAGGGCATACAAGAAATATCTTGAAAAAAATCGTGAAAACTCAGTCGCAAGACTGGTTGCCGAGAACGCCTATAAATCGAATAACTACCCTGAGGCTGTCAAGTATTTCGCGATGTTGTCAAGCCCGGATAATTCCGATCCGGCTATTCTGATGATGTATGGGCAGTCCTGCTTTCAAACCAAAGATGAGTTCAAGGCTTACCAGATCTTTAAGCAGCTCTCAAATGTAAGTCCAAAAGATCCTGTCGTATTTGAAAAACTCTATGATATCTCGACTCGTGCCGGTACCAAGGAAGAAGTTCTGTCATATCTGAGAAAATATGCAGAGCTGAAACCCTCAGATGCCGCGGCTCAGAAAAAACTGGGAGACATGCTTTTTGAGCGTAAAGATGAGCCCGGGGCACTTACCGCATACAGAGCCGCACTCAAGGCCGATTCTACAACGAAAGGAATTTACAAACGTTATGGCCAGCTTGTTCTGGTCAGCGGAACGGAAGATGAAAAGATCAGAGCGTTCAGCGGTGCTATAGCTGCCAATGAGGCAGATGGAAAGATGTACAAATCACTCGGAGAAATATATCAGAAGAAGGCTCTTTATGATAACGCAATCAAGATGTTTGAGAAAGCATCACAGCTTGATCCCAAAGATTCCGATATTCTGAATTCTCTTGCCGAGTGTCAGATTAAAAAGGGCGCTATCAGTGAGGCAACCATGACCTACGAGCAGATCGTTGCTCTGAAACCTGGTGCTGAAAAAGAGTACAAACAATTAGGTAACCTCTATATGCAGCAGAAGAAAACTGATTCGGCTATCAAGGCTTATAAAAAATACCTTGAGAAAAATCCTGCTGATGGCGAGGTCGCCCTTATAGTCGGTACAAAGTCTTATGAATCCAAAAATTATCCGGATGCGGTGAAGTATCTGGGAATGGTAACCGGACCAGAATCGAAGAAAGCCTCATTCATGGAAAAATATGCGGAGGCTGCATACGCTGCACAGGATTTCCCCAGGGCAATGCGTATCTACAAGGATCTCTCGGTTCTTAATCCCAAAAATGCCGACCTGTTCAAGCGGCTTTATGAGATTTGCAACAAAACCGGGGCTCCGGATGAAGCGCTCAGCAATTTGCGCAAATACGCTGCGTTGAAGCCAACTGATGCGGAAGCTCAAAAAGAATTGGGTGATGCTTTATTTGAAAAGAAGGATAATCCCGGCGCTCTGACTGCATACCGTAATGCTCTGAAGTACAATCCGGCTATCAAAGGCTTTTACAAGAGGTATGTCAGCCTTATTATGCAATCTGGCAAACCTGATGAAAAAATTGCTGCCCTTAATGGAGCAATAAATGCCAATGAGGCCGATCCCCCCATGTATGGCTCTTTAGCTGAGCTCTATAAGGATGCGGGCAATTACCCCAGAGCTATAAAGATGTATGAAAAAGCATCTCAGTTAGATCCCAAGAACGGCAAAATTCTCTCTTCACTTGCCGAATGCCAGATAAAGAGCGGTGCTCTCAATGAGGGTGCGATAAATCTTGAACAGGCAATCGCTCTGAATCCATCGGCCAGCACTGAATACAAGCAGCTTGGTGACCTTTACATGCTGCAGAAAAAGAATGATGCCGCGATGAATGCCTACAAGAAATACCTTGAAAAGACATCGGATGGCAAGATCGCTTCAGTGGTTGCCTCCAATGCTTACCAGAAAGAAAATTACAAGGATGCATTCAAGTACTACGGAATGGTTAAAGACGACAACAGCTCAGGGTATCTCATTAATTATGGCCTTTCAGCTTTTAAGATGAATGATTATAAAACCACTATCACCATACTGGAAAAAGTCAGGGGATTGAAAGGCACTGTTCCAAATAAGAGCGTTGCACTGAAAACCCTTGCTGAATCTTACCAGAAAAATGGCGAGCAGATGAAGGCTGCTGAGGTCCTCAATGAATATGTAAAGCTGCCCGGAGTCAAAGATCCTGATGCCTCTTATTTAAGAGCTACAGTTTATGAGACAATCAATCCAACTCAGGCAGTGCAGATGTATGAGGAGAACGTAAAGGCATATCCAAGAGATTACAGAAACCTCCTGAAACTTGGTATTTACTACTCACGTAAACCTGCAAGTGTGCAGACGGCAGCCAAGTATCTGGAAAGATGTGCTGCTATCACTGATACTATAGGTAGAGTCTGGCTTGAGCTTGGCAGCCTCTATGCAAAGCTCAAGAGAGATCAGGATATGTTAAATGCATATCGTAAATTCATCGCAGTAGATCCGGAGAACGCCGAGGCTACAGGTAGAATCGGTGAGATCCTTTTAAGCAAAAGGATGACCGATGATGCTATGGTGTTTCTGGAAATGGCTAATGCTCTGAAAGAAAACGATCCCAAGCTGATGACTCTTCTGGCCAGGGGCTACATAATGACCAACCGGCGAAATGAAGGAGCAAACCTGCTTGAGAAAGTTGTTAAACTTTCAAAGGGTAACATCGATGATGAGCTCAGGATTGAGCTGATTAATGTTTACCTTGAATCAAACCAGCATGCAAAAGCTGCAGATGAGTTGAAGATTCTTATAGCCAAAAAACGCGACAAGGATCTTCTGGTCAAGTATGCAAGAGCTGTATATGAGTTAGGGCGTTATAAAGAGGTCGAAAGTATAGTAGGAGAAATTAAGGCTGTTGATCCTGAAAATCTCGAAGCACATATGATGCTGGGAAGAGCTAAAGTAGCTCAGAAGAAGTATGATGATGCGATTGAGACTTTTAAAGAGGTCCTCTATATCGATCAAAACTACGGCCCTGCATTGTGCGAGAGAGCTAATGTGTACCTCATTCAGGGTAAAAATCAGTGGGCAAAGACCTTCTATGACAGGGCTCTGAAAGCGGACCCAAAAAATGGTCTGGTTCACCTCGGCCTTGCCAAACTGGCTAAACAGCAGAAGGATTACACAACCTATTCTCTTCATCTGGAAAAAGCCCGTAAACTTGATCCGCAGAATAAAGAGATACAGGAAGAACTCAAATCCGTCAGAAGGTAAATTCAATTCGACCCCAGGGGGGACCACAGAGTCCCCCTTTCTTTCTCTCTTTCCCTATCTTCCTTCCCTCAGGATCTTTTTTTATCCAGAAAAATCTCTCTTCATACGTAATTTTAGATGGAAGGGAGGCTCTTATGAATAATCAGGAAATTGCTGAAAGTCTAATGGAACTGGTCAAACTTTTCTCTGATACTGCATGGAACTATGAAAGGGCACTGGATCAGATTCAGGATGAAGATTTAAGGCTGGAATTATCGGAACTTCATAATGAGCACATTGGAAACATGGAAAATCTGAACAGTTATATCAGGCAGCTTGGCGAAAAAACACCAGCGTACGAATTTTCAGGCGAAATGTCTTCTGAACTCAAAGCAATCACAAGCGAAATGCCCGATGATGAAGTAATCAGGACCTTGCGGAAAAATGAGAAAGTGATAAATGAGAAACTGTCATCTGTAGTGGAAGATGTTCAGATTCCTGAACTGACTCATGAGCTTGAAGAGGAGATAGAGAATGAGAAGATCTATATCGACACTCTTGAGAATCTGATGTAGCGGAGTGAAGTATCAAGTCATTGCGGCTTGATACATGCGCTTTTGTTAAACGCTTATCAAAAGAAAAATTACAAGTGATAAGACGATTTTTGCAAGGTGAACAAACGAACAGCAACAGGGGTTGAGACAAAATGCTTCGAGATAATGGGTTTACCTGATATCACGCGTTATTCTGCACAATGATTATTGCATTGCTGATTAAACGTTTATCGAATAAGTAAATAATATGAACCAGCTAAAAAAAGTGCGCCCAGAAAAAGGGTCAGTGCAGGCAACAGGATAAATCTGTAAGCCTGGGAGAGTCTACTCTTAAAATACTCATTTGAAACAACCAGGCATACATGCAGAGGTGAGATGATCATTCCAAAATAACCGCTTGCATATGCAAGCACTGTAACCGCTGCAAGAGTACCAAATGGGCAGTTCTCACCTAAAAGTGCGAATACCAGAGGAAAACTGGCGCCAACAAAACCCGCAGCTACACCGGTAACAGCTCCGGAAACAAACGGTATTACCATAATGACAAGCAGAATAGGCACACCCATCGAAAACAGCTCTCCACGCATCATTGAGACAAGATTCCCGCTGCTGTCACCTGCAGGTATTAAAAGAGCTGCCGAGAATGACTGCACCCCCACTATTATGAGCATTAGCGCCCAGGTCTGTCTGGAAAAAAGCGATTTAGCGGATCTCTTTACGGCAGCGTAATCTGTTTTAAATGTAAGCCCTATACACACCATCAGCGCTGCCGGCAAACTGACGAGATTTACGATCGTTTTTGAAAACCCGGCCTGAGGAAGAAGTATCGACCCGACCAGAGAAAGAATTACCAGGAGAAAAATGGGCCCGACTGTCTGAAGAAGTGCCTTGATGTCAAAAGTATCAGGTTTCTCATTAACAGAATGAGGGATCTTTTTAAGAAGAAATATGTACCCTGCTAAAGCAGAGATTATGGTCAGGGGAAACTGGAGCAGAAAGAAATAGCCGGCAGGTATGCCAGTATAGCTTATGGCAAGAATTACTCCCGGATATAGCGGCCACCAGTATTCCCATATGTGCCGGACCAGTAATTGATAGCTGCTTTATGGGAAGGTGAAAGCTCTTTTCCCTTATCGATAGAATCTACCAGCGGTGCCGAAAACAGTGCTCCTCCGGGCATGGGCAGAAGTCCTATGAGAGCTGGAAGGCTGCTGAAGAGAAGCTTCCTGTTTTTGAGCCACCCTTTAAGCGACTCTACTGTTTTCTCCATTCTTCCGGTTGTCCTTAAAGATTCCGTAAAAAACAGAAGAAGAAAAATGGTCAGGAATAGAAGCAGGTTTGATGGCTGAAGGAATCCTTTGAACCAGAAAAGAAAACGTTCTGATCCGCTGCTGGATGCAAACACCAGCAGTATTGAATGAATCAGAATGGATAATCCAAGATTCATTCCGAAACGATTTATTACCAGTATGGAAACAAATGCTGCAATGACTTTAATAAACGCAGGGAGATTGAAGATCCAGTCCATATAATGAGAGTAAAAATAGTTTGTTGCAGAGGCACGCATTTTGATTTCTCGATTAAGTAAGAATTCAGAGATGGAAATTACCCCATTTTATTACTTCTTGAAGGAGAACCGATGAGTCCGGAAAAACAGTTCCCCAGACAGCGACAGTCTCAGCCTGGTGAGAGCTATAAAATGAATCCCGTTCCTGAGACAGAATATGATGAATACGTGCCCGCAAACAAATTGTCGGGTCAGATGGCTTTGATAACCGGAGGAGACAGCGGCATAGGGAAAGCGGTGGCTGTTCTTTTTGCAAAAGAAGGGGCGGATATTACGATAGTTTACAAATCGGAGCACCGTGATGCAGAAGAGACAAAGGCCAGAATCGAGCAGATTGGAAGGAGCTGTCTTTTAATTGCCGGTGATATAGGAGATCAGACATTCTGTGAAAAGGCGGTAGAGAGATCGGTACAACGATTCGGCCGCCTTGACATTCTGGTCAACAATGCAGCGGAGCAGCATATACGCAGCAGTATTGAGGAGCTTGATTATGCTCAGCTGGACAGAGTTTTTAGAACAAATATCTTTTCCATGTTCTTTCTGGTAAAGTCGGCCCTGAAGTACCTGCATGAGGGATCATCGATTATTAATTCCACCTCGATAACTGCGTATAAGGGAAATCCTGCGCTGCTTGATTATTCTGTGACCAAAGGTGCCATTGTCTCCTTTACCCGTTCTCTTGCTTTAAATCTTGCAGGAAAGGGGATAAGGGTAAATGCCGTTGCCCCGGGACCGATCTGGACTCCGCTTATCCCTGCATCATTTCCTGAAGAATCGGTTGAGATGCATGGCGCAAATACACCTATGGGAAGGGCAGGGCAGCCAAAAGAGGTTGCGCCCTGTTATCTTTTTCTGGCCTCCAGGGACTCTTCTTATATCTCAGGGCAGGTCCTGCATCCTAATGGGGGAGAGATTGTAAACGGTTGATCGAGCGGCCTTAAATGGCCGCATTTCCCATATCCGGAATATTTCAAAACCGTTTCTTCAATTACATGCGGTTAAGCACGCAAATATCTCACATGGAAATGATGGCATACCATTTGCCCTTTCTCTATATCGTGCGCTAGCTCAATTCGTGCTAAATGGAGTTTCTCAAAATTATCAATGGAGGTGTTTATGAAGCTGCGCAATGTGTTTATGACAGCAGTGGCCTGTGCGGTTCTGGTTATAGCTGCCGGCACAAACAGCGAGAAGGGAATGGATGGCTCCTCTGATACCAGTATGGGCGGAAATGGAAGCTCTCAGATGGGTGATACCATGAGCATCTCAGGTGTTGTCCAGGAACTTAACATAACCGACAGCATGCTGATTCTTCAGAGCGGCACAGGTACCGATACACTTTTCATAACAGAGCAATCCGCTATAGATCCTCAGCAGATTAAGCAGGGTGCGCAGGTTGATGTAAAGTATATAGATATGCAGGGCCGCAAAGAAATAATCGAGGTCATGCCGATGGGTACTCCCAGCTCGTATAAAAACGAAATGCCCGACGGCAACGGCTCCGGTAATGGCAGCGGAGGTGAAGCTGAAATCACCGGTACTATCCAGAGTGTAGATTCCACAGACAGTTCAATAGTTGTGCAGTCTGACTCCGGAACTGATACTTTGTATTTTGACCAGGACACAAAAGTCCTGCAGGATGCTCTTCAACAGGGTTCCCAAGCTACACTGAAATACAAAATGTCAGGTGACCGAAAGGTAGCAACCAAGGTCTCTCCAGCTTCACCTGGCAATGGTGGAAGTGACTCTTCTGAGCCAATGCCTTATTGACACTCATCTATTAAGCTTTCTCCACTTGGCGGCTCATTTCGGAAGAAATGAGCCTTCTTTACAAATCCTCCTACATTTCGCCTTGAACTGTTCCGGAATGAATCATACAATGTAGGTGTGTCATTTCCCTTTGTTTAATAATTCTGATGTCAAAGGTAATAAATCGCGCTGCCATTATGAGTAAACAAAAAAAAGTCGATAAACCATCTGAAAACAACACTTTCTCCAAATTGCAGACTCTGGCGGAAAAACAGGGGTTTGTAACTGAATCGCAGATCAACGTTCTGGCTTCAACTCCTGATGCCGACAGAAAGATCAGGGAATTCCTTTCTGATCAACAGATAGTCGTACAGCCGGACTCCAGTCTTGAGAGGAAAAACTCAAAGCTTCACAAAGGAGCACGGGCCGGCAGGGTGCATTATTCTGATCCCACCTGGATCTACCTCAACAGCCTGGGTCGTGTACCGCTTATGAGCAGAGGACAGGAGGTACAGCATTCTATACTGATCCGCTTTGCACTTTATAAACTGATGGATATAGCGTTCCGGGAATTAACTATTGTAAACACAGTCTGTAACCTGGCCGGAAAACTTGAATGTGGAGCAGCAGAATGCATTGATGTTCTCAGGATAGAGGAGGACCGCATAAATAGTCCTTCTGAAATCGAAAAAATCAAGGCTAATTTCCTGAAGTCGGTTCAGGTAATCAAAAAAGATCTCCTTGAGCTTGACAAACTGAAAAACAAGCCTGATCCGGATGAAAATCTGGTTATAGAAATTCAGGATCGGGCCGACAGGCTCGTAGAATCGTGTCAGCAGTTAAAGCTCAATACAAAGGTGATCAGAGAGCTTCTGGAAAAGTATAAAAAACTGCTGGTAGACAAGGGAAGTCTTGAGGATCTTGAGTATTTCGCGTACTGGGAAGAGATGCGCAACCAGGCAAAGTGCGCCATAATTGAGGCCAATGTGCGCCTGGTGGTAAGCATCGCTAAGCGGTATACAGGAAGGGGACTGGAGATAAACGATCTGATTCAGGAGGGAAACAAGGGGCTTATCACGGCTGTGGAGAATTTTGATTACAGAAAAGGGTACAAATTCAGCACCTACGCAATCTGGTGGGTGCGTCAGTCAATCACCCGTGCTATTCATGAGAAATCAAAAACTATCCATCTGCCGGCAAATACATTCGATCTGGTCTCAAAAATCGAGCGCTTCACCCGGGACTGGAGCTTGCGCAATGGCACTCAGCCTTCAGTTGAGGAGATCGCGGATGGGTTGAAATGCCCGATTGAAAAAGTTGAAACTGCGCTTGAATGTGCTGTTGATCCTATTTCTCTTGATATGGAAGTAAATAGTGAGGACGGGACAACGATCGGAGAGTACATCCAGGATACCAGCTCTGAAGATCCCATGGTCAGGCTCTCGTTAAAGTCTTTAAGAGTGCATATAAAACAGGTACTTGAATCTCTTGATCCTAAAGAGAAAAAAACCGTAATCATGAGATTCGGTCTTGATGATGGCAGAATTAAAACTCTGGGGGAGATCGGACAGAAACTTCAACTCACTAATGAAAGGGTCCGCCAGATAGAGATAAAGGCATTAAGAAAACTTAAACAAGCCAGCAGATCCCAGGTACTGCTTCCATGGAAAGAGGAAATGGACCTGGTAAATCAATCTTCCTGAGGAAAATGGTAAAGTAGCGCGATTATTTGCCGATAAACTAAATGTGCATCTAATCCAGGGAGGCAAATATGGGTGGTGTTTCAAACGTTGCATCCTCAATTCAGGCAGTAAATGATATGATGAAGCAGGCAAATCTCGATGCCATCAAAGCCGCTGATAAGATGATGAAGTATAACGTAGCGGTTTCAGTCGGCCAGGAGATGGGTAAGGGAGAGCAGATCGATCTCACTGCCTGATTCTACCAGTAATAAGGTTTATTGCGGCTGCCGGCCAGCCGTTTATTTCTAAGCGCCTGATAATAAGCTTCAATGTACTCACGGGCGCTTTTATCCCATGAATAATCTTTAGACATCGCTTTTTCAATCATCTGCTTCATGTGGGCAGGACGATCATAGTATGTGCTTACTGCCCATCCTATTGTATCATAAAGCGCTTCCGGTGTCGGGTCATTGAATTTAAAACCGGTTCCCTCACCGGTCTGTTCGTTGTAATTCTCAACGGTATCGTTGAGGCCTCCTGTGGCCCTTACTATTGGAAGGGTTCCGTATCGTTGTGAATACATCTGATTCAGTCCACAGGGCTCAAATAGTGATGGCATGAGGAAAAAGTCACATCCTGCCTCAATAAGGTGTGAGCGGGCATGGTCGTATCCGATAAAGGATCCTGCTCGCAGTGTGTAATGTGACGGGAGCATGCCGAAGAAATGCTCGAGGGATTTTTCCCCGGATGCGAGTATCACAAACTGGACCTTCATGTTCTGAAGAACCTTTTCGATACATCCTGCAATGAGATGAAACCCTTTCTGCTCGACAAATCTCCCTATCGCACCAATCACAGCTACACTGTCATCCTGCTGAAGATCGAAGGCTTTCTGGAGAGCTTTTTTGCAGGCTTTTTTCCCATCAGGCCTCTTTAAGCTGTAATTCTTCGGAATCAGAGGATCGGTTTCTGGATTCCAGATCCCGTAATCGATTCCGTTAAGGATACCGAATGTGTCTGATTGTCTTCTGGAGAGATAAGGGGCCAGTCCAAAACCGCCTGAGGGGGTAAATAGATCTCTTGCAAAGGACGGGCTTACAGCATTGATAACATCAGAGTAGTAGATTCCGCCTTTCAGGAAATTAATCTTGTCATAGGATTCAAATTTTTCTTCTGTAAAATTCTGCCAGCCTAAACCCAGATAGTCCACATGACTTTTGGGATAGATTCCCTGATAGGCTACATTATGCAGAGTGAGCAAAGATGCTGTATCTTTGAGCAGCGGATCGTTCCAGTGCCAGAGCTTAAGGTAAACTGGAGCCAAAGCCGTTTGCCAGTCATTTGCATGAACAATATCGGGCTTAAAAGAGATATCTTTGCAAAGCTGGAGAGCCGCTCTGGAAAGGAAACCGAACCTGAGCGGGTTGTCATCGTAATCGTGCATCGAACTGTCGTGATAGAGTCCGTAACGATCAAAATACAAACGGTGCTCAATCATGTAGACTGGAACACCTGCAGGAGATTTGGTCTGTAGAACAGAGCACCACTCCTCCTTGTTCCCCATCCATACACCCATACTCTCGAGCCGTATCTCCGCACAGTATTTCTTAGGGTCGATCAGCCCATATCGTGGTATCACCACCCGGACATCGTGACCCATTTTTTTCAACTGGCCGGAAAGTGATGTGACGACATCGGCTAAACCACCGACCTGCGCAAAGGGATACATCTCAGAAGAGACGATAAGGATATTCAGTTTTCTTTCGGTAGTCTGGATAGCTTTCATTCCGGTCCCCGGTTAAATTCAGTTAAACCTGAAAAATCGCAGTTGGATGAGGCAAAAAATTGTAATCTGTTGAGCGCCAAGGCTTTCAGGCATCTTGATCTTATCACCTTGTCGGTTAAGACCTGCGATGCCTTCAAGCCTTATCATCTCAACATCTTACGTTTTTTTGTTCTCCCCAACTGCGACTTTCAGGTTTAATATACAATCTCTGCAAGTATTAAAAGCTAAAGATGGGCCAGAATATGGAATGGATTTTGCCCCGAAATGAGTTATCTCCTGAAAGGAGGAACTGATGAAAGCCAGTGTTGATCAAAATACCTGTATCGGCTGCGAACTGTGTCCAACAATCTGTCCGGATGTATTCAGAATGGAGGATGACGGGTTGGCAATTACAATCGTCAGCGTTGTTCCGTCAGACGTTGAAGACCAGGCCCGTGAAGCAGCTGAGAGCTGTCCTGTCCAGGCTATAGCAATTGAGGAATAATCTATTTCCCTCTTGAGGTTTGCAACAGGATCAAGAATTATACTCTCGAATCCGTAATTTTCATAGGTGCAGATCTTGAGAGGAGAGTATATGCAGGATAAAAAAGAAAAAAGCCGCGTTTTGGTCGATTTCCTGGACCAGAAAGCGTTTGACCCTGTACTGGAAGCTGTTGCTGAACAGTACTCAAGCGAAATTGACCGAAAGAAGCTTAAATACGTACAAAATGAGATAATGTTGGAAAAAGAGAAGTTCCATAATCAAAACCTCAACCCAGAGGGGATAAAAGAAAACTATATACGTGAAATGTACTTTGAAACCAACAGTAAGCTCGGCAAAGAACTTGAAGATCTGGAACTTCCCAGACTTGTTGAGCTCCGCGGCAATTTCCTGAAGCTTTATGATGAACTGAATCTATAAGCTTGAAAATCGCAGTTGGATGAGGCAAAAAACCGTAATCTGTTGCGCGCTAAGGCATCTCAATATCTTACGGTTTTTTTGTTCTCCCCAACTGCGATTGCGTGTTTTCAGGTTTAATAACCGTCAGATAATTCCTTAAAAATCTACAGGTCAACAACCTTTTTGAGCTTGCCGGTACGTATTTCGGAGAATCCGGGAACATCATCTATCTGATCTTTGTTCTGAAATTTTCCATGCTCATCCCTGTATCTCACTGTCGCATCGGCCATCCTGTTGCCGATACCCTCAACTTGCCTGAGCTCATCTTGTGTGGCAGTATTGAGATGAATTTTCTTAGTCATATTATCCTCCTCTGCAAAATGCAGTCTTCATCACATCATTATTACGTCTTCTGTTGAGGTACAATCGTTTTTGCACGGCAGCAATTGCTTGCTTCAAAGGTGTGCCAGATCCTTAGATGTATCTTTTGCAAAAGCCTGGACCTTTGACATAAAGGTAAGCCACTGGGTATATCTTGAATACAGGTTATAAAGATCGGAATCTGTCTTTTTCTTACAAATTAGATGAACCCTCTTTATCATAATGCAGAACCGTCTCAACCAGTAGTCCTCAATGCTTTTCCCGGAAATCACTCTGCTGAAGTGCTCAAAAGTTAATGGCTTCTGTGTCGTTTCCTTTTTCCTTATAGGGATCTGATTTCTGATTGCGTCAATTATGGATGTGTATCCTTCCACAAGGCTGATAAATGCAGGGCTGCTTTTCCTGAGTGCGGGGTGAAATCCAAAGCGCATTATTGCCAGCAGTTCTCCTAGCAGGCTGAATGTAGATGGGATCGAGAGGTAAGGACGGGTGCTGTAGAAATAGTAAGCAAGACGCGACTGGTGAAAACCCTCGTACCAATCAAGGATGCTTCGATGGAGCTCGCGGTAGTAGGAATTATCCGGCGGGTTTCTGTAATGAATTTTTATTATTCGCCAGACATTTCCGGTATTGCCGCTTTCGTTATACAAAAATGAAGAAATGATCCGGAACTGCTGAATTACTCTGTAGATATCTAGAACATAAGCAATGGAGAGCGTAACTATCGAAAAGCCCAGAAGCGCCTCGATGGTAGCCATAAATTTGTAAGGAAGAGAAAGCGGAACGATATCTCCAAAGCCCAGCGTGGGAAGAGCCACGCTGCTGAAATAAAGGGCATCTGTAAACTCATCCTGGGGCTGCGGACCTGAAAAAGCAAATTTGTTGCTTTCCATACCGGCCCAGTAAAAAAAGTAAAACCAATAAGTTGTATGCCCAGCCAGAAAACAAGAGTTCCAATAATCATCAGCGGCGCTCCCATTGAGCGCAAAAAAACTCGCGATTGTGCTGGAAAGAGTGATGTCAGTGCTTTTATGGTACGCCAGATAGACCTTTGAACTAATCTGCTGAAGAAACCATAGCCCTCGTAATGCAGAATAGTTAGAAGCATATCAGTCAGTCCGCAAAGCACAAGTAACAGTCCGGTCAGGTTAATCAGTAGAATCATGAGTTAAGTGTTAAACGCTCAAATAATGTGCCAGTTGGTAAGTCCCGGGTGGTGAGGCAAAAAGAAAAAATTGGCATTTTGGGTCAAAAGTTGTTATATTGTAAATACCAGCAATTACTATCCTATCTGCAAGGTCCTCTTGCAGCAATTTGGGTGAAGAGGAAGGCGCCGGTGCAATGCCGGCGCATTCTTTTTGAAGTAAAGTTACTTTTTTCAGAGGATAGCTCATGGCATCAAAAATTGAAGATGTAACGATCAATTATGAAGAAGATGGCGTTCTGGTGGTAAAGGAACTTGATAAGGTTGTCTTATCAAAAGGATCCTGGGCAACGGTACTGTATAAGTATCAGCAATGGGAAAAGAGCAAAAATGATTATGGCCCGGACCGCTATTCGATCCGCAGATACCGCAAAATTGATGATGAATACAGGCAACAGGCCAAATTCAACATTTCCAGCAAAGATCAGGCTTTAAAACTGATTGACGCCCTTCAGAACTGGGTTAAGTAAGCCGTCTTTTCTTCCTGAATTTCTCTGGCCCCGGTACCCGGGGCCGATCATACCTTGTACAAAGATTCTCTGATCAGTTGATTTACCTCTGATTCCGTTTCCAGGGCTGCTGCTTTTTTTGTCAGTTTCTGCAGATCAGAAAAAGCGTGTTCAGAAATCAGCCGTCTTATAGAGGGAATCGAGGACGGCTGCATCGAGAAGGCGGTCACGCCTGCACCCACCAGCAGAGCCGCCATATTAGGATCAGATGCTATCTCACCGCACACAGAGACCTCTTTCCCTTTGTAAGCTGCAGTGCAAACGATGTTTCTTATCAGGCGGATCATTGCAGGGTGGTTACACTGCCTGTATTCATCTAAACACCCATCTTCCCTGCTTGCGGCAAAGATGTATTGTACCAGGTCATTTGTACCGATATTAATGAAGCTTGTCCTGCTCAGAAAACTCCTTACGGAAAGAGCTACAGACGGGATTTCTGCCATGATGCCAATACTGAGAGCATCGTAATTCAGCTTCAGCTTTCTGCATCCGTTCTGTATATGGTAGATAGCCTTGTTGAGGTCATCTAAGGTTGATATGAAAGGGAGCGCGATTTTTATTCGCACCAGTCTGCAGACGCTCAGGACACTGAGCAGATGACTTTCCAGGAGGTCTGGATGATTGAAGAGGTAACGGATACCCCTGTTTCCAAGCTGAGGATTTTCCTCAACAAAAGTGCTTATAAATGGCAGAGTTTTATCTGCTCCCAGGTCAAGCAGGCGTATTGTAATGGGGCGCCGTTTGGTGACGGCAATAATCTTGCGGTAAAATTCGGCTTCCTCCTGAAATGAGGGAAGGTGTCCGCAGGAGATGTAGAAGAGTTCTGAACGCAGTAGCCCGATTCCCTCCGCGCCATATGCCATGGCCATTTCAGCTTCCTTTACAGAGCCGATGTTTGCCTCCAGCTTTATCCGCCTTCCATCCCTTGTTTCGCAGTACCTGCCTTTTTTCTGCTTTCGGATTTTGCTGGAAAGGAAGTATTCTCTTTTTTCCCGGTAAGAGGCTATTTCTGAGCCGGAGGGATGAAGGACCGCCTTGCCGGTGTAGCCATCGATTATGAGTGGTTCACCGGAACGGATAAGCGAGGCGGCACCCGGAACATTGATAATTGCAGGTATTCCCAGAGACTTTGACATTACAGCCACATGGGAAACTTTACTTCCCTCCTCAATGATAATCCCCCTGATTTTATTAAAGTCAAGCAGTGCTACATCGGATGGTACCAGACGTCCGGAAACAAAAATTACCGGTTCATCAATTCTCTGCACGGGGTTTGTGCGAACATGCTCAATGTCAAGCAGGTTTCGCAGTATCCGGTGATAGGCGTCTTGAATATCAAGAAACTTGGTGCGTATTACTTCATCGTGAATAGAGCTGAAGCGGGTTTCAAGTACTCTCATCTGGCTGGCTATGACATGCTCGATATTCATTCTCTGGGCTCTGGCCAGTTTTTTCAATTCCAGCAGAAATGTTTCATCTTCCAGAAGCTGGAGCTGTACATTAAAGATCAGATCAATACCGGTTTCATGTTTTTCTTTTTCAATCTGACTTGAGATCTGTCGGAGCTGAGCGCGGCTTTTCTCGATTGCAATCTCGAGTCTCTTTATTTCCATTGCGGGATCATCCACAGGGAAGCTGTTCATTTCCAGGGCATCAAGGGAGATTTGTTTAAACAGGAGCGCCTTTGCAACAGCGACACCCGGAGAGATAGATTCTCCGTAAAGCTCGCGCCTGATCCTGTCAACTGACCGGTCCATCTCAGCAAAGTCTCCGCACAGCACAGATCAGTTCTTTTAAATCGAACGGCTTGGTGAAAAACTCATTGGCCCTGAGGATATCTTTCCCTATCATCTTATCTTTGCAGCTGTTTTTTGCACTGAGAAGAATTACCGGTGTGTTTTCCGTCACTGGATCATTTCTGATAATCTTCAGCAGCTCCCAGCCATCCATAACTGGCATGATAATATCCAGAATGATCAGATCGAAAGAGAATGCGCAGATCTTTGAAAGGGCACTTTCGCCGTCAGGAGCACCGATTGCCTGGAAACCATCCATATTTAATCTGCTCTCAAGCAGCACCCTGATCACAAAATCATCATCGACCACCAATATCCTTGAATCGGACATCGTCGGCACCCCGTTTGAACCTGCCCCGGATTCACATTTATTAATAGCAACTAACAATCCATGTAAGCGCACATGTGGGCTAACTTGATATTGACAACAATACTACTACAAGTAATAAACAAAAATAAGGAGCTTTTGGAAGAGTGCGCCCCCTCTTTCGCTTCAGCCCAGTTTGGAAACCGGTCTTCCGCTATCACCCCGTGTTGTCCACCATTTGTGCAGGCAGGTATGTTTATCACATTTTCAGACACCTTTGCGGCCGCAGTAGCGAACCGGTGGTAGATTAAAATGGATTATAGCCTGGAAGAACCAGACATGTACCATTTTGGGTAAATAAAGGCAGGTTACAAAGATGTATAGTTGCACATCCATCTTTTTTTTGTCTATTAATGACATAGGAACTCGGAAAAAAGAGCCACTACCACCAGCTCTCACGGCCTGTAAATGCACTCTTTGTAGCCCATGAATATATACTCCCATGCTTGAATTCTTCAAGGCTACAATACGTTTTAATCTACCTGCAGTTCGTCAGTGCGGCCGCAAGAACGGTTGAAAATGTGATGAAATCACCTGCCTTTACAACTGGTGGACAACACGGGGTGATAGCGCAAGACTGGCGTCTTCGACAGGCTGCAGCGAAAGAGGGGACGCCCTCTTCCAAAAATTCTTTCTTTGAATAATTACTTTTCACGAATGTCCCCTCTTCTAAAAACTCTGTATTCAACAGATATTTCGGTAGTTGGGGTACCCTCTTCCAAAAATCTTTTTTGAGCATTATTACTGTAAACTTTAAATCAGCACTTATGGATATATTGCAGTCCTATGGTGAACTCAGAAGCTCCCTGTAGATCCAGTGCAGATTTACTGTGGTAACAAAAAGAACTGCCATCTGGCTTATGCGGACCCTCAGTGCCGAAACTGAATCTGACCCCCGGGCACCGAAAAAAATTAGAAAGAAGAAGAGAAACAGCATGGAAGAGGACTTTCGAAACACGAATCCCTCCTATGTTACATTAAAAAAAAACTATTGCAAGAATTGAGCCTGCACTTCATTTTTATCATCAAATATTATATACTAATTTCTAAGCTGATTATGAGAACTCTATCGATAAGCATCCTTTTAGGTATAACTCTTCTGCAGTTCAGTGCTGCAGCAAAGCTCGCATCTGAATCCAGGGGGATCGGAATCTACACCGGTCTCTCTCTGCCATTAAAAGAGTTTGGCAACGGTTCAACATCTCTGCTTTTGGAAAAAACCAGTACAGGTTTTGCAAATCCGGGACCGTCTGCAGGTGTCAAGTACCTTCAGTTCCTGGGTTTAAAAAGTCTGAAGTGGGCATTGGACGGATCTGTGATTTTAAATTCCTTTGATGAAGAGGGGTTCGAAAAGAACTTCAGACGCCAGTACAGCAGCGAACTACAGAATGCCGATATAGAGAGGCTCAAAACCTACAGCGATTACTGGTGGGTGAGTATTCCACTTCTCACCGGGCCCTGGATTGAAGGGCACTTTAACCCGGATCTGGCAATGTATACCTCCTTTATGGGCGGGGTTTACTTTACCCGTGTTCCCAGAATCACCATGGCCGGTTACTACAATAATGGCGTTTATCTTGGAAATGTAGTTTACAGTTCCGACATATCGGCGGCTTTTGGGATAGCGCTGGATGCCGGCATTAAATACAAAATTTTTACTTTCGGATCCAGACTATCCTTAGCCACACTGAAATCAGTCAATACCGGGTACGATGCAAGTCTCTTTGGTAAGAGTAACACCAAATACTACAGTAAAGAGTACCAGCTGTTTGTTATTCAGCTGCTTGTCGGATTTGTACTCTGATCCTCTCATCGTCCCTTTATTACAATACGGTCCCCTTCTGCTGACACCTGCAAAGTGTCTCCCTCTTTTAAATTACCGGCGATAATAAACCTTGAAATCGGGGTCTCAAGTTCTTTTTGTATAACTCTTTTCAAGGGCCTGGCCCCATACACCGGATCATATCCTTTTTCAGCCAGCAGATCCTCTGCCTCCTCACTTATGTTCAACTCTATTCCATTTGCGGCAAGCCTTTCCCTGAAACGTGAGAGCTGAATTTTAACTATACCTCGGATATGCTCCAGTGCAAGAGAATGGAATACCACAATTTCATCAACCCGGTTGAGAAATTCCGGTCTGAAGAATTTGCGCAGTTCTCCAAGTACAGTATCTCTGATTCTGTCGTACCCGTCACCGCCGCTGTACTCTGTGATAGCCTGTGAACCGATATTTGATGTCATGATAATGATAGTGTTTTTAAAATTCACCACCCTTCCCTGTGAATCGGTTATCCGGCCGTCATCGAGTATCTGAAGGAGTATATTGAATACATCTCCGTGCGCCTTTTCTATCTCGTCAAAAAGCACCACTGAATATGGCCTTCTCCTGACAGCCTCTGTCAATTGACCGCCCTCTTCATAACCTACATATCCCGGGGGGGCCCCGACAAGACGCGATACAGCGAACTTCTCCATGTATTCCGACATGTCGATTCGCACCATTGCCCGTTCATCATCAAAAAGATTGAGTGCAAGAGCTCTTGCCAGCTCGGTTTTGCCCACACCGGTAGGTCCCATAAAAATAAAGCTTCCAATCGGACGATTAGGGTCCTTGAGGCCTGCCCGGGCGCGCAGAACCGCATCTGCAACAGCCTCTACCGCTTCATCCTGACCGATAACTCTGTTGTGAAGACGATCTGAGAGCTGAAGCAGCTTCTCCTTCTCGCCCTGAACCAGTTTACTTACCGGAATGTGGGTCCAGCGGCTGATAATTTCCGCTATATCTTCTTCATCGACTTCCTCCTTGAGAAGTCTCTTGCCCCTCTCCTGTGATTTTAATTCCGCCTCGGCTTCTTTAAGCTGCTGCTCCATCTGGGGAATCTTCCCGTGGCGCAGTTCGGCTGCTTTACTAAGGTTATATTCACGTTCTGCTTTCTCCAGTTCGTGACGAGCCTGTTCGATCCGCTCTCTGAGGCTCTGAAGCTTCCCAACCCTGCCTTTCTCACTTTCCCATCGTGCCCTCAGTGAAGAGGCGGTTTCCTTGACTTCAGCCAGATCCTGCTGAATCTTCTGCAGCTTTTCCTTTGAAGAAGAATCCTTTTCTTTCTTAAGTCCCTCAATCTCAATCTCAAGCTGCATCTGACGCCTTACTGCTTCATCGAGCTCTGTGGGGCTGCTGTCCATTTCAGTGCGCAGCTTTGCAGCAGCCTCATCGATCAGGTCTATGGCCTTATCAGGAAGAAAACGTTCGGTGATGTAGCGATCTGAAAGAACCGCTGCGGCCACAAGTGCACTGTCTCTGATCCGCACCCCATGATGCACCTCGTAGCGTTCCCTGAGTCCACGGAGAATGGAGACCGTATCCTCAACAGAGGGTTGATTAATAAGGACAGTCTGGAAACGGCGCTCCAGTGCCTTGTCTTTTTCTATATATTTGCGGTATTCATCGAGAGTTGTGGCACCGATAGCGTGCAGTTCGCCCCTGGCAAGCATCGGTTTAAGCATGTTGCCTGCATCCATTGAACCTTCAGCAGCCCCGGCACCTACTACCGTGTGCAGTTCGTCAATAAAGAGAATGATATTACCGCTTTCGACTACCTCTTTAAGAACCGCCTTGAGCCTTTCTTCGAACTCACCCCTGAACTTGGCGCCTGCGACCAGGGCTCCCATGTCAAGAGATACGACCTCCCTGTTTTTTAACCCCTCTGGAACATCACCCCGCATTATCCGCAGTGCCAGACCCTCAGCTATTGCGGTTTTCCCTACACCCGGATCACCGATAAGCACAGGGTTGTTTTTTGTTCTTCTTGATAGAATCTGAATAACCCTTCTTATCTCCTCATCACGGCCGATAACCGGATCAAGCTTGCCCTGAGCGGCCATTTCGGTGAGGTTGCGCGCATATTTCTGAAGGGCCCCGAAGGTGCTCTCGGGATCCTGCGAAGTAACCCGCTGCTTTCCACGAAGATCCTTAAGCACGTTAAGGACAGATGAAAGGCTTATCCCAAGCTCAGATGCAAGTGACCTGCAGTCGGGATCCTTCTCCAGGGCAGCGATAAACAGATGTTCAGCGCTGGTGTACTCATCTTTCATCTGTGAAGTCTTGTGTACAGCCTCATTCAGTACAGATGAAAGGGCACGGGACATGTATGTCTGGACACCCTGACCGGTAACAGTCGGTATTTTACGCAGCTTTTCCATGGCGGCTGAATCAGCCTTCAATGGCTCTACATTCAATTTTGTCAAAATAGAGGGCACAAGGCCGTCCTCCTGCCTTATGAGAGCAAGCAGGAGGTGGAGAGGGAGTATCTCCTGGTGATTCATCTCTACAGCAAGCGAGTTTGCCGCGTTGAGTGCTTCCTGGGATTTCCTGGTGAATTTTTCTATGTTCATGGTGCTCCTTTTTTTGAATGCCTTTAACTAAGCAAGAGCTGTGCCGAGGGTGAAACCGGCATTAATAAGGCGCATAGGAGAATAAATCGTTTAATTTTGGAAAGGAGAATGTTTGTAATTGAAACAAGTGTAAGTTATACCCCTGAAAAATCACAGTAGAAGAGGAGCTGTTAATATTTGAAATCATCTCTCGTAATGTCTCCTGACAGTCCCCCCGGCAAACCCGGGCGATAAACCAGCTTTGTAATACCTGACGTATGCACCCGGATCGGGGCGAATTGCGCTTGTCCCTTGTGCATAAAGGCTTTCACAAATCGCAGATGTTCCACCGGTAAGGTGCCCCTGAGGTTTGTTCAAATCTTTCTGCTACAAGGTCTTAACGCACTTCGCTGCTTCCCGGGTGCATAAGTTAGGTAATAATCATTTGCTCTCTTTCAGGGGGCAGTTTATTTTTCCTTTTCAGCCCTGAGGTGAAGTCCTGAGAGCTGGAAGGCTTTAAGCCAAATATATGGATACTCAGTTACCATTTACTATTCTTCCCCAGCCTACAGAAACCACATGCGGCCCAACCTGCCTTCATGCCATCTATAATTATTACAATGATATCTACCCTCTGGACAAATTGATAAATGAGATACCGTCGCTTGAAGATGGTGGTACTCTGGATGTACTTCTGGCATGCCATGCGCTTCGCCGCGGTTACCAGACAACAATCTATACCTACAATCTCCAGATGTTTGATCCCACATGGTTTATAGACGGCATAGAAGTTGATTTGATCGGGAAACTTAAAAAGCAGCTCTCATGCAAATCCGATCACCGGCTTCAGGTAGCCACTAAAGGATATATAGAATATATCGGCCTGGGTGGAAAGTTGAGGTACCGGGACCTCAGTCCTGCATTGATCAGAAAATACCTCAACCGTGGCACACCGATTCTTACCGGGCTCAGTGCCACCTATCTCCATGGCAGTGCCAGAGAGGACAGCAAAGGGGTAGCCGATGATGTCTGTGGATCTCCGTCCGGACACTTTGTTGTGCTCTATGGTTACAAAAAAGAAGAAAAAATTGTTCATGTGGCCGAACCGTTTCACCCCAACCCGTTCTCTGATGACTGTTATTGTCAGATAAAGATCGATCGGGTGATCTGTTCTATTTTACTGGGCATTTTAACATATGATGCAAACATTTTAATAATCGAAAGGCCTCAGGCAAAAGATGCCAAACCTTATAGTAGTCAATAACCCCAAAGATTGGACATTTGCAATTCCCGGAGTCGAGCTTGTATCTGCACGTTCATATTTGACAGGCGAGACCTACAGCCAGATGCGTCAGGCACGCGTGTTTAACTTTTGTAAATCTTACCGGTACCAGAGCATGGGTTATTATGTGTCACTTCTGGCCTCGGCCCGGGGGCATAAGCCACTGCCCAACATCTCTACAATTCAGGACCTTAAATCACAGACTTTGATCCGCTTTGTAGACGATGATCTTGATGAGCTCATACAGAAGACGCTTGCTCCCATTAAAGCCGATACTTATAACCTCAGCATCTATTTTGGCAGGAATATCTCTAAATGTTATGATAAACTTGCGCTGCAGCTCTATAACCTCTTCCCTGCACCTCTTCTCAAAGCGGAATTTGTGCGCAATAAAGAGGTGTGGCATCTGCAGAATATAGATCCCATTTCCACGGGCGAAATTCCCCGGGAGCATCATCAATTCCTGGTCGAGGTTGCAACCTGGCATTTTACGGGCAGGGGAGTAAGCACTGTAAAACGCAAAGCCCAGCGGTATGATCTTGCTATCCTGTGGGATCCCAAAGAAGAAGAAGGACCTTCAAACGAGAAAGCGATAAAAAGATTTATTTCAGCAGGTGAATCCCTGGGACTTCACTCTGAGCTGATAAACAGGGATGACTTTGGAAGTCTGGCAGAATTTGATGCGCTGTTTATCAGAGAAACTACCAATGTAAATCATCATACTTACCGTTTTGCAAGGCGCGCGACAGCTGAAGGTCTGGTGGTGGTTGATGATCCCGAATCGATTCTCAAGTGTTCAAATAAGGTTTACCTTGCAGAACTACTCGATCACCACAATGTTCCAACTCCGCGCACAAGCATTGTTCATAAGGAAACTAT
>JAAYYB010000019.1 GCA_012515615.1 Fibrobacter sp. | reverse complement strand
AGGGGAATAGAAACACCGGTTACGATTGCCCCCACAGCAGAACTGAAATAGGGCCATAAAGCAGGACCATCCCATAGAGGCGACTCTATGTCTCTGCATGCCATTCCTATGATAAGCCCGGCACTTCCGGCACAACCCAAAATAACTGCTGTTTTCAGCATAATATCATTGACATACTTTTCTACAAACAGGTCACATTTTTCAGTTCCGGTTCTTTTCTCCTCCTCAATATAGTCTTTTTGTATATCAAAAAATACATCTTCGATTTCGGCGAAAAATCTGTCGGAGCTGTCAAGACTGAGCGAGAGATTTTTATACAGCTCTGTTTTCTTTATGTTCAGTGCAAGGTCAATATCATCAATTTTCTCACCACAGCTCTCGATCATGGCATACAGTTCAGCAGTTTTGAGCTCAGCTATTTCTTCCTTACTGTAATATAGACAATCACAGATGTCGTCTTTTTGCGACTCGGCTTTAACAAAAATAAGGATTGTAAGAAAAATCAAGAATGCCTTTATTCCAGTCTGCATGGGATCTCTTCCGGTGTAAAGGGTCTTCCAGGGTGACAATTGTTCATTAATAGTATACAACTAATCAGTATTTTTGATAAGGGTTTTGAGGTTGAGCCGGAACATGTATGAATTTCTATTTTCTGTCAAAAAACGGGCTTTTACCACTGCAGCTCAGAGGTATTCCGTAAACTATTTTCACATCCTCACCAAGCAGTTTCATCTCTTTTGCAGCCATTCCAACCGACATCATCACTCTGTTGTCTACTCTCGAATCAGATGCAGCACTGACTACGGAGCCTATCGCAATTCCAAGATCCCCGGTGTTGAAACTGCATGGAGTTTCCGGATAATTTCCTTTCTCTTCGCAGTCTCTAAACCCGCATAAGCCGCATTGCTTTATTCCCGCCGGACTGATCCTGGTGCCTATAAGCAGAATAACATCTGATACAAGTATATTTCCCGCATCTCTTAAGTAAAATTCCGGTCTTGTTCCGTTTTCAACCATTTCTTTCATCTTTGCGGCAATCTTACTTATTGTTTCTCCTTCGGCAATGGTGATAACAAGGTTGTCAATTCCCTTTGCCTTTGGAGCGGTCCTTGCAGCAATCATCATCTTTTTTGCGATCTCTACAAGTGTTTCTTTTCTGATCTCTTCTTCATTGATAATGCTCATAAGCTGGTCTCCAGTTGTAAATTTAACCTGTGTTTTTTCTGACTTATAAAGCCGGTGTCATCATATTTTTGACAGGATATCTTCCAGTTCAGTGATCAAATCATTAACGTTTTCAAGCCCGACAGATACCCTGATAAAATCATCCGGAATTCCTGATACAAGCCTCTGCACGGATGTCATATTGCGGTGGGTAGTGCTTGCGGGATGAATCACAAGTGTTTTTGTGTCGCCTATATTGGTTGAATGAGACAGCAGGCAGACAGAGTTTATAAAAGATTTGCATTTTTCATACCCGCCCTTTATCCCAAATCCCAGCATCGCGCCATAATGTTTGCGGAAATACCGGACCGCATTACTATGGCTGGAGTGGTTTTCCAGACCGGGATAATTAACCCATGAAACCTTGTTGCTTTTAGAGAGGATAGATGCTATCGCGGCTGCGTTTTCACACTGTCTCTCCATGCGTACATGCAGACTCTCCAATCCATGGATAAGCAGATATGCATTGAATGGCGACATACATCCACCAGTGTTCATCAGCACCTTTGCACGCAGGCGGGCCAGGAATGCATCTTTACCGAATTTTTCCACAAATGATTTTCCCCCCGGAGCATCCTCAAAGAGCAGGGGATACCGTTCACTGTCAAAAGAGAAAGAACCGGCATCGACTATCGCGCCTCCGATTATGCTTCCGTGGCCTTCCATGTATTTCGTGCAGGAATGAAGCACGAAGTCGGCTCCGTATGAGATCGGATTTGTAAGCACCGGGGTTGCGATAGTATTATCAACAAGCAATGGAAGACGGTACTTTAGCGCAACAGAGCTTATGTCGGAGATATCTGGAACCACAAGCGTGGGGTTTGCGAGATTTTCAACCAGAATAAGCCTGGTAGCTGAGGTAATGTTCTGCTCAAGGTCCTTTGAATCCAATGGATCAAAGAACCGTGTGGTGATCTGCAATCTGGGAAGAGTATCCCGCAGAAGCCCCATGGATCCGCCATAGAGGCAATTTCCGGCCAGAATTTCATCTCCCGGTTTAAGCATGTTCAGGCAGAATCCGCTCAGGGCAGCCATACCTGAGGCAAACGCAACAGCTCCCCGGCCGCCTTCAAGAAGAGAGATCCTCTTTTCAGCCTCCTCAACAGTCGGGTTACTCAGCCGTGAGTATATAAACCCGGGTTGATCAAACGCAAACAGATCTGCTGCGTGGTCTACGCTGTCATAGACAAACGCAGCACTTTGATAAAGTGGCACTGCACGGGCATTATTGTGATCCTTTGGTTTATAGTCACCATGAACACAAACGGTTTCTAAATTGTAATTTTTTCCCATAGACTCTCTCCTGATTCCGTGAGAATATCGTATGTTAACAATATGGTTCCTGCAAAAAAGCCAAATGCATATTCTATAACGATTTTGCATCAATACGGCACAGCTTATAATTGACATACAATAGTCAATAAGCGTT
>JAAYYB010000018.1 GCA_012515615.1 Fibrobacter sp. | reverse complement strand
TATTCTACCTGAACCAACTTTGCGATAACTGCAAATGCATTATCGGGAGCCGTATGCCTTAATAGGGCACGTACGGTTCTGAGAGGGGGACGGCCAGTAATGGCCGTTTCTACCTCACCCGGAAGACCGGTTTCCTAACCGGGCTGAAGCGCAAGAGGGAACGCCCTCTTCCAGAAGATCTTTATCCTTAATTCTTACTTGTACTTGTATTGTGGACGCCCTCTTCCAGAAAATCATCTTTGTTTATTACTTGTATTGGAAGCAGGCGGCCTCCCAAACCCCATTACTGCACTGCCGCAACTCTCTTCACTGCCAATGTTCCGTCAACTGCTCTCACGCGCACCAGATATATTCCTCTGCCCAAAGTCTGCGGTCCCCGTGAAGATATTGCAAGTGAAGTTTTGGGTGAGTGACAAAAATCTTGACAGAAGATCAGACGGCCGGAGAGAGAGACTACATCAACGGAAGCGATCGGGCGGGATGCTTTCAATGATATCCTGCCGTTAACAGATGTCAGGGACACTGAAAAGAGTTGCCTTTGAAGGACAGGTGGATATTTTTTATCAGCAGCCACCTGACGGTCAACAATGCTGAGGCCGCAGACAGGCATCAGGATATTTGTCGTGGCCGAAATTCCTACTTCGGAAGAATGATAATCATTAGCATGTTCGGCAAATGAATCAATTGAAGGACTAAAGCCCGACGCCAGTGCACCGACCAAATGACGGTAAGAATAATCGCGGCCGGGTACATTTTTTAACTCAGGGTTTGAGGCACGGTGAAGGGGATGGTTGAAGTTTTTGTTCCCTGCACCATAGATCATGGAAATGTCAAGTGGATTGACACCTAACATATAGTCCATCATACGGATTAGAACTGTCTTTACTTCATCAGCTTTCCAGTCTGTAGAAGCAGGTGTGTTTGGAAGCTCAATCCCCTGTATCCTGGATGCGATATCGTAGTAATAGTACATCTCGGTTATATTCCCAGCCTGGTAGTTATTCCACATCCACTCCATCTGGGTATGCATGGTAAACCAGGGAAGTTCATATTTTATGACTGACGGAATCCAGATACCATTTTCGGGAAGCTGAATTGACTGTTGACCAAGAGCAACAGAACTGAGGTTTGCCATGAGGTTAAAGATGGTTTTTTCAATAAGAGAGAGCCGGTCGTTTTCCGAAAGGCCAAGCTTTTGACAGAACGATGTATCATCAAGAACCAGCCTGAAAAATCCCCACAGTACATGTGCTTGTGAAGACGTCAAGCTGGTATTTGTTGCCCCGTGGTAAAAAACCTGATCATGCGAGGTAAACAGCCCGCCCTGAAACAGCTTTGGATTATTCTGTCCACGGGTACCGATAGACTTGTCATAACAAAGATCATCAAGGTATTCTTGCTCACCTGTAGCCCAGAGCAGCGCCAGACAGGCAAAAGCCGCATCAGGACTGACGTCGGTGACACCACTGTAGGCGGGTGTGTTTGTCATGTCCATCCTGGGCAGAGTAAATTCATAAATTGCTTTTGACGCGTTGAGGCAACGGTCAGCATAAGCCGGATCGTATGGTCGTATCATCTTTGAGACAAACGCCAGATTCGCGGCATATTTTCCCAGGTAATCAGTTGTCGGCTCATTTCTGGCTGCCCGTGGAGGCCCGCCGCGCTCAACAGGCATATTGTCCTGATCTTCCGGCCTGCCCCACCACATGTGGTCTTTGCCGAAATCTCCTACTGATGTGATCATATCTGCAGGTTTACCACCGGCCAGGTCATAGGATCTGAGGATAAAATCGGCTCCATGTCTGGCCTCGTAGAGTATATCGGGAATGCCGTCAGTTTTATGTGTAATTGAATGATCGGCATCGTAAATGTCCTGATCAAGATCTTTGAATACAGCAGAGGCCAGTCCAAGCACTGCCGCTGTATAGCTCAATGTTGCACCCTCTTTGATGTGATCTCCGCAATCGTGCCATCCGCCGGTCACCGGGTCCTGAAGATGGCAGGGAGGGTGAAACCAGGATTTGGAATCACCGCATCGATTGACACCGAAAAATTTAAGAAGCGCGTCTTTTACCATATTGTAAAGGTCATGACGGATTACAAAGGGGGATGATTCGGCGGAACCGGAAACGATCTTGTATTTTCCCTCCGGCAGATCGGGGATGGTGCCTTCAAAGATCGATCCTGAATAAACCGGCGACTCAAGAATGTAACGTGTTGTGCCGCCAGCTTCCAGGGTGGCATCAGTGCACCCGGTAATTTTCAGTGACATTGAAGCTTTAGAGCCTGTTGACACACCAGTGCCGGTAGCTGCAGTGGAGTTATCATCCAGTTTAATTATTTTGTAAAGCGGTGCCGATGAACCGACATAGTAGAAGAACTTTGTATCACCCGGACGATAACCGGCCTGGTTAACCCTGAAAGGAGAGATCTTCAGGTTGGCTGAATCTCTGATCAGTTGATCCTCGTACTCATCAAAGGGCACTCTGATAAGATCATAGGTCATGGGATCCGGTACAGGAGGCGGAATTGTATCAAATGAATCATCGTAATAGTTTTTCCAGTCGAAAGGGAAACCCCAGAGAAGGGAGTCTTTCCTGAAGATTGCCACATAATAGTTTGTTTGAAGCGAAAAGAAATAAGGACTGTCAATGGAGTCTTTTGGTATATACTTTACCCCTTCAAAAGCGGCCAGGGTGTTTTCGGAGCGAAGCTTAGGCCCCCAGCTCCAGTCCTGGGAATCAGGGAGATGTTCCGGCGGCTGATTCAGAAGATCGGTATAAGGAGGAAAGGGATTGATTTTATTCCAGCCCAGGTCAATCCTTAACCTCTGCATCGGATTAAACTGGACAGAAGTCAGTTTTAAGGGAAAATACCAGCAGTATTTTTTACTCTTCGAATCGTATGAATCTGCAATGCGTTTTATCTTTGTGTCAGCAACCTGTTCTCTGATACCAGAAAGAGAATTCATGTAACCATCTGCATTGTATAAAACGGCTATTTCAGTACGGGCTCCGAAGCTGCAGATGGTGTCGTTTTCATCTCCTGAGATGCTCATCTCTTCCTGTGTGCCGTTGAAATAGAACCGTACCTCAAGTGAATCGTATGCTTTATCATCTGCATTTGTGAGTGTCAGGCTGGTCACCGGATAGTTTTCCCAGAGATATCCTGCAACCCTTGTATTAAAATCAGCCTTGAAAGGAAATGTAGGTTGTAAAGTAGCAGAATAAAGGTTGATGGAAGCGATAAACAGAACAAACAGTACGATATTATGTTTTTTCAGATTAATCTGTTTCATTCTCTTAAACTCCCCAAAGGTGAAGAAAGGCGGAAAAAACGCTTGCCTGGTACCTGACTTATGCATCCGGGAGGAAACGAAGTGTTTTTAGACTTTGCAACATAAGGTTCGCCTTGATCGGAATGCATAGGTCATGTAATATACATAATATTTTACTATGTTCTAAAGAGTGTGGCAAGCAGGGTGAACAGTTGGTTTTTAATGCTGTGTTATGTGCTAAAAATTACGCTAATACAATTAGTAAATAAGAATAAAGAGCTTCTGGAAGAGGGCGTCCCCAGTACAAGTAATAAAATAAGATAAAGATTCTTTGGAAGAGGGGGCCCCCGATACAAGTAATAAACAAGAATAAAGTTATTCTGGAAGAGGGCGTCCCAATATAAAGAATTCTTTAGAATCAGGAGTTTTTTGGCAGGGGGCGACCCCCCTTGCGCTCCAGCCCGTCGAAGACGCCGGTCTTGCGCTATCCCCCTGTGTTGTCCACCAGTTGTGCAGGCAGGTATGGTTATCACATTTGCGAAACGCCTTTGCGGCCGCAGAGACGAACTGGTGGTAGATTAAAACTTATTGTAGCTGGAAGAATTCAAGCATGTAAGGGAAAGTCGCAAGTCACAAGTCGCAAGTCAGGAATTTCAAAGGGCGCTTTTTTGGTTTTGTAAGAAAGTAACAAAACCCCGGCACGTCACACTTTTTTTCCAGGAGAAAAAATAATAAGAAGATAAATGTTTCCAGTCCAAATGCCGAGCCCTATAAAGTTAATAGAAACGGGTTAGATTCCTCAACAGCCTGAAAGGCTGACCTGTTTCAGTGAAGGGCAACGCCCTGGTATTTCGAGGTAATAATCCGAGCCCCGACTGTCAAGGAGGGGGTCTAATAAATATAAAGAGAAACATGCATCATGATAGTTCACCACACTTACTACTATGCACACCGCCACGTTCCGTCATTCCTGCGAAAGCAGGAAACCATCTTTTCTGTTTTCGGTAATTATCAGATGGATGCCGTTTTTCAACGGCATGACGTCCGTAATGGTTGTGCTGAAGAGGTAAGGAGGTAGTCCGTACTCTTACATATGGCAGGGGGCGTCCCCCCTTGCGCTCCAGCCCGTCGAAGACGCCGGTCT
>JAAYYB010000175.1 GCA_012515615.1 Fibrobacter sp. | reverse complement strand
TCAGGGCGGAGCGTTATGAGGATGAGGCAAGAAACAGGGTGCATGAGATGGAAAGCGAACTGGTAGCACTTAGAAATCAGCGTGACAGCTTTCTTGCGAGGTTTAAATCGATGCTTACCACACAGCTGAATCTTCTGGACATTATCAGTGGTGATCTCAAGCAGAACAATGAGGACGATAACCGCAGCATCATGGAAATCGCAGATGAGGATACACTGGCTGAGGTGCCGCCTCAGCCCAATATCTCAACACTGGATGCCTGACAGAGGACAGGGCAGAAGGACACAGGTTTTGGGGAAGCAGGCTTCAGGATTTTGTACATTTGAGGTTCATCTCAGGCCACGGGCCAAAAAAGACAAGATCTCAATCGGTGATTCAGGGATGCTTGAGGTTTCTGTTACATCACCGCCTGTTGATGATCGGGCAAATGATCACCTTGTAAAGCTGCTTTCAAAAACGCTCTCTGTCCCCAGGTCTTCAATACGGATAATAAAAGGGCAGCACTGCAGAAATAAGGCCGTTGCCCTGGATGGACTGACAGAAGTGGAAGTGAAGAAATTAATCGCTGTTTGAACTATAAACCATGAGGGGTATCATGACAAGCACGTTTGATATGGTTCAGGAAACAATGAAGTTCATCGAGTCGAAAACTTCCATTAAGCCGGAAATCGGGATAATTCTGGGAACGGGACTGGGACGTCTTGCCGATTCCATAAAGGCTGATGTGGTACTTCCGTATGAATCTATTCCCCATTTCCCGCTCTCGACAGTTGAGGCGCATGCCGGTAAGCTGATTGTGGGCACCATGGATGGAAAGAAAGTGATGGCAATGCAGGGCAGGTTCCATTACTACGAAGGTTACTCCATGCAGCAGATCGTCTATCCTGTCAGAGTCATGAAGCTCCTGGGAGTCAAGACTCTTATTGTGTCAAATGCCTGTGGCGGAATTAATCCCCTGTTCCCTCCCGGAACCATCATGGCCATCACCGATCATATAAACCTTCTTGGCGACAATCCACTTATCGGACCCAATGACCACCGTATCGGGCCGCGTTTTCCCGATATGTCCGAGCCCTACGATTCAAAACTTTTAGAGCTTACGATGAAAGTGGCACTTGAGAACGGTATCAGGGTTGAGCGCGGGGTCTACGCATCGATGTCAGGGCCCTCACTTGAGACAAAAGCCGAATACAGGATGCTTAAAACTCTTGGCGCCGACGCAATAGGGATGAGTACTGTTCCGGAAGTTATTGCGGCAGTTCACGCAGGAATAAAAGTGCTTGGATTATCGGTTATTACCGACGCCTGTCTTCCTGATGCCCTTAAGGCCACAAACCTGAAAGAAATAATCGCAGTTGCGGATAAAACAGAACCTGTTCTTGTCAAATTGATTGAGAAAGTGCTTAAACAGATATGAGTAAAGAACCTTTTTCGCCTGTCGGCAGTCAAGTCAGTTTCCCCGGAATCGAGGAGGAGATCCTGCGGTTCTGGAAAGAAGACAATACTTTCGGAAAGACACTGAATAATACGGAAGACAACGATGCCTTTGTGTTCTATGATGGTCCTCCGTTTGCCACCGGACTCCCTCATTACGGACATCTTCTGGCCGGTACACTGAAGGATATAATTCCACGTTACTGGACCATGCGGGGGCATTATGTCGATCGCAGGTTCGGATGGGACTGCCATGGCCTGCCGGTGGAAAACGAGATGGAGAAGGAATTCAAAGTCTCAGGCAAAAGGGATATCGAAAAGCTTGGCATTTACATCTTTAATGAAGCGTGCCGCTCTATTGTACTTCGTTATACCAGTCAGTGGGAGACTGTTGTAAACAGAATGGGTCGCTGGGTCGACTTTGTTCACCAGTACCGCACCATGGATCCACCCTATATGGAGAGTATCTGGTGGGTTTTTAAAAAGATATGGGAAAAAGAGCTTATCTATCGCGGTTTCCGGGTTCAGCCTTACTGTCCAAGATGCGCTACTCCGCTTTCCAACTTTGAGGTAAACGAAGGTTACAAGGATACTACCGGTCCGTCAATCACTGTCACTTTCCCTCTTGTCGATGAACCGGGAACAAAGATCCTGGTCTGGACGACCACTCCCTGGACACTGCCTTCAAACGTGGCTCTGGCAGCAGGTCCGGAGATTACCTATGTGAAGATCAAAGATGGTGAAGAAAAGTTTATACTTGCAAAAGACAGGTTGAGCGCGTATTACAAGGACCCCTCAAATTATGTTGTTCTTGAGGAGTTCCCCGGAAGCCGTCTGGAGGGTATGGCATATGTGCCGATCTTTGACTATTTCAAAGATCGCAACCCCGGTTTTTTCCGTGTGACAACTGCGGAATTTGTTTCCACAGAGGATGGTACAGGTATTGTGCATATCGCCCCTGCTTTCGGTGAGGATGACTTTCAGGTGGGGCAGAAACTGGGTCTTCCGATCGTATGCCCGGTTGATGACGAGGGAAAGTTTACCGATGAGGTTCCCGAGTGGAAGGGCCGACTGGTCTATGATGCCGACGATGAGATAATCAAGGTTCTGAAAGGTAAAGGACGTCTTGTGCAGCGGGCTACAGTCACTCACAGATATCCTTTCTGTTACAGATGCGATACTGCTCTGATTTACAAAGCGATAACCACCTGGTTTATGAAGATAGAGCCTCTAAAGGCCAATATGCTTCAGAACAACAAATCTATTCACTGGGTTCCCCAGCATCTTCAGAATGGAAGATTTGGAAAGGGGATTGAAAGCGCCCCGGACTGGAATATCTCAAGGAACCGCTACTGGGGAACTCCCATTCCTGTCTGGAGCTGTGAATGCGGACACACCGAGTGTGTGGGCGGACTCGCCGAGCTGCACAAACTCGCAGGTAAAGGGGATGAAGAAGCAGGAAAAAATGCTCATGCCGATGCAGCGGTAAAAATAGGAAAAATGCTCAAGGAAGAGAGCGGCAGCAGGCTGGCTAACACCGGGCTTGACCTCTCCTGGGCACAGAAGCTGGAAAATGTGACTGTCAGCCCCGATGACATTCACCGGCACGTTATCGATGAGCTGGAGATAAGCTGTCCTGAATGCGGCAGAAGAATGCAGAGAACCTCCGAGGTGCTTGACTGCTGGTTCGAATCGGGATCCATGCCCTATGCCCAGATGCACTATCCTTTTGAAAACAGGGAGAGATTTGAGGCGAATTTTCCCGCCGATTTCATCGCCGAAGGGCTCGATCAGACACGGGGATGGTTCTATACCCTGACAGTGCTGGGATCGGCTCTTTTCAGCAAACCCGCTTTCAAAAATGTGATTGTAAATGGAATCATCCTTTCTGAAGACGGGAAAAAACTCTCCAAGCGGCTCAGGAACTATGCTCCGCCCGGGGAGGTGCTTGACAAACTGGGAGCGGATGCCCTGCGGCTCTTTCTCATCAATTCTCCCGCTGTCAAAGCAGAAGATCTTCGATTCTCGGAGAAGGGTGTGATGGAGATGTCCAGGGCTGTATTGCTTCCTTTCTGGAACGCCTACTCCTTCTTTGTCACCTATGCCAATGTCGATGGCTGGGTGCCCAAAGAGATTTCTGTTCCCCAGGGTGGTACCGAACTTGACCGCTGGATTATCTCTCTGCTTAACGACACTGTCGAATCGGTAAACAGGGAGATGGAGGAATACAATCTCTATAAGGTTGTTCCTCTTCTTGTTGACTATATCGATAATTTGACAAACTGGTACATAAGACGCAGCAGAAGGCGTTTCTGGAAAAGCGAAAACGATCAGGATAAAGATATCGCCTATAAGACACTTTACTATGTGCTGGTTGAGTTCTCGAAGGTAATGGCGCCGTTTCTGCCGTTTCTGACGGAAGCGATTTACAGAAACCTTGTCGCAGGCAAAATTCCGGGGGCTCCGGAAAGTATCCATATGTCAAAGTACCCTCTTGCTGCCACAGGACGCACCGATTCTGATCTTGACCTCAAGATGCAGCTTGTACGGCAGGCGGTATCGATGGGGCGGGCGCTCAGGAGCAGGTTTGTCATTAAAACCCGTCAGCCGCTGGGCCAGTTCACCGTAATTGTGCGCGACATCCATAAAAAAGAGCTCCTTGAATCGATGGAGCTTCTTATCAGGGAAGAGCTGAATGTAAAGAAAGTGCGGTTTGATACAAGGGAAGATGTCGTAGTGTCGATCTCCGCAAAGCCCAACTACAAGAAGCTGGGAAGGGTTTTCGGGCCCCGGATGAAAGATGCGGCCTTGATAATCGAATCATTCACCCCTGAGATGATCGATGAACTTGAAAAAGGAAATCCTGCCGGAGTTCTTGACAAGGAAATTTCATTTGAGGATATCGAGATAAGGCGCACAAAGCTGGAAGGAATCGAAGTAGAGACTCTGGGAGAGCTTACTGTAGCGCTGGACACCAAAATCGACGATGAGCTCAGGGAAGAGGGACTGGCACGTGAATTTGTCAACAGGGTGCAGAACCTTCGCAAGAGCAGCGGACTGAATGTCACAGACCGCATAGTAATCCGCTGTGAGTGTCCGGAGCCTCTGAAGGCGGCTCTGGGTAGATTCCACGATTATGTATGCGCAGAGACCCTTGCTCTCGACCTCCTATACCAGACTCCAGTGGGTGGATCGGCAGAGAGTGTGGAGATGGAAGGCATGAATGCTGTGATCGGTATTGAACGAACGGCTGAATAAGGAAGGGTTCGTGGCAGGAAGAAAGCCTCTGTTAAAGAGAATAAAAAACGGTCTCATTTCTCGTGGCGCCCAGGCGGCTTTCTTCCTTGTAACAAAGATTCCACGCCGATTCGGGTTGTTTCTGTTTGGTATTGCGGGCCGGCTGGCTTTCTATATCACGGTTAAAGAAAGAAAACGTACGTTAGAGCACCTGCGCTTTATCTACGGCAAGAGCTGGACAGATAAACAGATCCTTTCAACAGCACAGAATGTCTACTGTGGACTGGGCAAAAATCTCTTTGACATGATTTACCTTCCAAGGCTTGATAAAAACCGTTTTGACAGCATTGTAAAGCACGATCCTTTTGACAGGTTTGATGAGGCCTACCGCAAAGGAAAAGGCGCGATTGTTATAACGGCTCATTTAGGCTGTTTCGAGCTGCTGCTTCATTTGTTTGCGATTCGTGGGTACAGAAGTTTTGCGATCGGGCGGAGGATGTTTGAGCCGCGTCTTGAGGAGATTATCAGAAAGATCCGTTCCGGACACAATATCGAGTACCTTGACCGTTCGGGAAACACACCGAAAATTGTCCGCTTATTGAGAGATGGCAGGGTATTCGGGGTGCTTATCGATCAGGATACCAGAGTTGAGGGCGTCTTCGCGCCGTTTCTGGGACACCCCGCCTATACACCGTCGGGACCCCTCAAGCTGGCGATGAAAATGGGTATTCCGGCATTTGTGGTCACAACCTGCAGACGCAGTGACAACAGTCATTATGTCAGCATAAGTGACCAGTTAAAACTTCAGGATACGGGCGATTTTCAGGCTGATCTGGTAAAGAATGTGGAAACGGCAAACGATCTGATCTCTAAGGCTATTCTGGAGAATCCGCGGCAGTGGGTCTGGATGCACAGGCGGTGGAAGAGGAAGCAGAAAGTTTAGGTAAGTACGGATTGCGGAGAAAACGGGGCAGGACCGGGTTTCTGCTCTGGCGGTAATGAGAGCGCGCGAGGGGCAGGGTATTTGCAGTTGGGAACTGACGCCCACCCCACAGGTGACAAACCTCTGAAAACAGATACCCGGATCTTGAAGGAGTAAGTCTGGAGTGCTGTTTTCGACCAAATGACAGAGTGTATTTTTAGGTTTAACTGTCTGGGGCCGGGGCGCATAAGGTTTCTATCTGATATCATGACTAAATCTTCAAAATTAAGAGAAGTCTCTGAAATGAAAGTACTGATTTCGATTATTTGTCTTCTGCTGATCTCCTGTGCCGGGAAAAAAGAATCTCTTCCGGTGTCCAGTGATGGCATAGAGATTCCGTATCAGGAATTCGGGGGGGCCACGCTCTATTTTTATAACAAAGATTATGTGCAGTGGAAACTCGAGGCCCAAACCATGCGCAAGCCGATTATCGATACAGGTTCTATCATGGTGGTTCCGGTCAAACTGACGCTTTTTGATTCTCTGGGAAGTGTTACGACCAAAGTTCTTTCCGACTCGGGCACAATCAGCAGCTCAATGGGAAGTTATACTGTGTGGGGTGATGTTTTTATCAGAACAAGTGATTCTTTAGTGATAAGGACAGCGAAGCTCTGGTGGTACAAAGATCGTCAGAAGGTGGAGTCGGATACTTTTGTGCAGATAGAGACAGTAAAAGGGGATATACTGAGGGGAAAAGGTTTGGATGCAACGGAGGATTTTTCCCGCTTCTCTTTCAAGTCGGATGTAAGTGGAAAATTTCCCGATTTCAAAAAGCGTATGGAGAGCAATGATGAGCAGATTTTCTGATAATCTCAAAAGACGGCTCACAGGTGCTTTGTGCGTACTACTTATGCTGTTTTCAGTGGCGGCCAGGGTTGAGGACAACGCTCCATCGCTGGTACTGGAATCTGCTGACAGCAATGAGAATAGTTATTCTAACGGAGAATTCATAAGCGTTTTAAAGGGAAATGTTGTTTTTACCTATGACGACATACAAATCAGTTCGGATGAAGCGACGTGGTGGCGTAATCAGGGGGTTATTGATTTCCGGAAAAAAGTAAAAGTTGTCCGTGGTGCCTCAACACTTACCTGCGACCGGATGCACTTCACAAAGGACGATAATGTGCTGACTGCATCCGGGCATTTTGATTTTATTGACACCGTAGAATTGACGCGTCTGACCGGAAAAGAAGCTGATTATCACGTCCAAACCAGAAATTTCAACCTGCGGGGCAACCCCAGGATGGTGAGATATGATACGGCCGCTGCCGAAACGCTTACGATCACCGGACTGCTTATGAGTTACACCGATTCCCTGAAGAGAGCAACTGTAAAGGACAGTGTGAATATTACAAAAGGTAAACTTGCTTCAAAGTGCAGGTTCGCCCACTACTTTACAGAAACCAACAAGGCGCAGCTCCGTGTGAATCCCCGGGTCACCTACGAGTCTCACAAGGTGGTTGGAGATTCAATCGATCTGCAGTTTGGAAAAGAGTCTCTCAGGAGTGCGATGATTAAGGGACACTCTCACGGGGTTTATGTAGATACATCCGTGGCCGCTGTAAAGAGTGATACCGGTTACACTCAGGTTTGGGGCGACAGCCTTTATATCACTATTTCCGACTCCGGGATGCTTGATTCGATGTGGTCGTATGGCAAGGCGCTGAGCAAGTATTTTACAACAAAAAAGCCGGATCTGGTGAATGAAGCTGCCGGGAAAGTGATGTTGATGTCATTTGCGGAAAGAGGAAACGTGGACAAGGTAAAAATTTGGGGAAATGCCTGGAGCAAATACTATATAGAAGAAGAGGGGAGCAGCGGGGCAAATGAGGCCAGCGGAGACAGCATCCTTGTGGCTTTCCGCAAAGGAAAGGCCGCGGTGCTTACTCTGGCCGGAAGAGCCAGAGGAGTTTATTTCCCCCGGGAAATGTAAGAGAACTTTATGACAGAACAGAATACTTTGACAGAAGCGGGTAAGGAAAGAGCGGTCCCTGAGCGCAAAGCCAGAGAGATCAGGACCGAGGGGCTGCTGAAGGTTTACAACAAGAGACGTGTTGTTGACAGTGTCTCAATAAAGGTGAACCAGGGCGAGATCGTGGGGCTTCTGGGGCCTAACGGGGCCGGCAAGACCACTTCTTTTTATATGATAGTAGGGATGATACGGGCGAACAAGGGAAAGATATATCTTGACAATACAGATATTTCAAAAAAACCGATGTATAAAAGAGCCCGGATGGGAATAGGCTATCTGCCCCAGGAGCCTTCTATCTTCCGTAAACTTTCTGTTGCCGACAATATTCTCTCGGTGCTTGAGTACCAGAGGATGAGTTCCAGGGAACGCAAAAAGCGTATGCGAGAGCTCCTTGAGGAGCTTCATGTGAGCCATCTGGAAAAGAGTCTGGGATATATGCTCTCCGGAGGTGAGCGCAGGAGAGTGGAAATTGCCAGGGCGCTGGCGATAAAGCCCGATTTTATCCTGCTTGATGAGCCATTTGCGGGTGTAGACCCGATTGCGGTAGAGGATATCCAGAGCATAGTTCATGAGCTGCGCAATAAGGGGTATGGTGTTTTGATAACGGATCATAATGTACGGGAGACCCTTAGAATTACAGACAGGGCATATATTATGAATGCTGGAAAAATTCTCATTTCCGGAACGGCCAGAGAACTTGCGGAAAGTCCGGAAGCCCGCAGAATTTATCTGGGACAAAATTTCCGACTTGATTGACCTGTTCTTTCCCAAGTGGCATACTTTTTGTAGAGTACATAGGCTGATTTAGACCTCTCTTTTTTCCAAAATGGACACGGGGGCAATATCATAAATTTCGGCACGAAATGTGATGCTATAAAAAAGAGAGAGTCGTTTTAAGGTTTAAGGGTCCTCTGTTAAAGAAAAGAGATACAAGGAGGAGTTTTTGAATCTCGGTTTAGATATGTCATTGAGGCTTCAGCAGAAGCTCTCATTCCAGATGATCCAGTCGCTGAAGCTTTTGCAGGTCAATACGCTTCAGTTGGAGCAATTGCTCAAGACCGAGCTTGAGATGAATCCTGTTCTGGAGGCAGAAGACGAGCTTGAGACGGAAGCTGATGAGTCCGTGGAACAGGAAGAGGTTAAAGAGGAAAAAGAAAAAGAAGAAGACGAACTTGACATAAACGAGGAAACAATCGACTGGGAAGAGTATCTGGAAGAGGGCTTTGATCTGGGGTACTCTTATAATGAAGAAGTCGACAAAGGCGAAGACCGTTACGAACCGACTCCGGTTTATCAGATCACTCTTGAGGAGCACCTTAATAACCAGCTAGATGAAAGAAAACTTCCGGAAAAAAATAAACTGCTCATTCAGTTCTTAATCGGTAGTCTCGATACCGATGGTTACCTGAGGGTGCCTCTGGAAGACATTGCCGATTTCACCAAGACCTCTGTTTTTGAAGTCCTGGAGGCGCTTCATCTGGTATGGACCTTAGATCCTCCCGGAGTGGGGGCCAGAAATCTTCGGGAATGCATGATGCTTCAGCTGAATAAAAGAAACCAGAAAGATACACTGGCAATGAGAATTGTCGATGAGACCTGGGATCTTTTTGAAAAACTCAAAATCCCCGAGATCTCACGTCATTTCGGAATCGAACCCCGTGATGTTCAGGAAGCCATAGAGACTCTCAAAACCATAAACCCCAAGCCGGGTTATCAGTTTAATCCCGATAAACCATCTACAATCATACCCGATCTGATTGTAGAGAAAATCGACGGCAAATTTATGGTTATGCTAAATGACAGGTCTGTTCCGATGCTTCACATCAACAGATCTTACGCTAACCTTATCAAGCGGGGCAGTAATGCCAAACGCGATGTGAAAAAGTATATACGGGAGAAGTTCAACAGCGCAACCTGGTTCATCCGCTCAATCGAGCAGCGCAAAACTACCATGCTCAAGGTGATGTACGCCATCATCGACCGTCAGACCGATTTTTTCGAGAAGGGTCCCCCTAATCTCTCTCCACTGAAACTTCAGGACGTGGCAGATATGGTGGATATGCACATCTCGACTGTAAGCAGGGTAACAAGCAATAAATATGTGCAGACACGACACGGCATATTTGAACTCAAATATTTCTTTACTGAAGCTGTAGGACGTGATGAAGAGGGGGCCGATATCTCCTCTGAACGAATAAAAAACCGTATCCGTCAGCTCGTAGAAGCAGAAAGCACCAGAAAGCCTCTATCCGATCAGAAAATCTCCGAATTCCTCTTAAAGGAAAATCTTCCTGTAGCCCGCCGCACCGTGGCAAAATACAGGGAGCAGATGAAAATCCTGCCTGCCCGACTCAGACAAAAATATGAATGAGATCTGTCACTGAGGTAGTGGCAGGGTCGTGAAGCCATTTTAGGAACATTGTTTGTGAAATCCCTGCAGCGGTATCTTTCACAGGTGAAGGGGATAGTGTCGGGGATAACGATTTTAAAAGCGACAGACCAGGTAACCGGCTTAAAAAAAGCATGGAAAAAGCCCGGCAGCTCTTTCCATGTTTTTTTTTATCGAATCAGCGGAGATTTAGCAGATGGGGCTTTATGCCTTCGGCTCCGGGAGCCTTCACTATCAACATCGAATGGGCCGAATTATTGACTATGGATGATATATCAAGTGAATGTGTGCCCTCAGACCTCTCACCAAAATCAATCATTCCGGCCTCTTTCCCCTGAAGAGTAAAAAACTGAAGTTTAACTTTTTGTGACTTTGAATTCGTAAAACTCAGGTAGGGATTTTTCCAGGTGAACTTACTTTCCGAAATGCTGTTAGAGACTCCCTGCTGGATTGTACCGATCGCTGCATCCTTAGGAACACTTCCTGAATGCCCCAGTGATGAGGAATTTGTGAGGCACAAAATGAGGTAACCCTCTTTTACGACAATATTTGATGTGCTGAAATCAGTTAAATTCTCCGCAAAGGTGTAGTCTCCCTTTCCCCAGCGGTTTGCATCAAACTTATTAAAGTCATCCTGAAACTTAAGCGTAAAGTTACTTCCTCCAGGTCCGCTTCCGGGGGTGTACTCATAGTACCTGAACCAGTTTAAGTATTGATAGACAGGTAGTATTCCGGCGTTAAAGTCTCCGACCCAATTTTTATCATTTGCTATCCACAGGTTGAACCTGAAGGATTGGGGCTTATCGCGCAGATCATTAATTTGCTGGCCCGAACTGGTCTTTCTTACTTCCTTGCCATCAAGAAACCATGCGACATAGTCCGGTGTCCATTCAACACAGTAGGTGTGGTAGTCATCACAAAGGTTAAAATTGAACTGGTGGTGTGCCTCAGAAGTAGAACGGTTTGAAGCGTTTCCGGTTATGATATTCGACTGAAAGTGATTTTTATCCTTGCCTAATACTTCCAGATCAATCTCACGCCACGGCTCTGGAGACCCCTTCCAGGAGTCGTTAAAATAGGTAAAAAATGTCGAAAGTGTTCCGCTGCCATAGGCTGTTCTCATCCGGACTTCAAATTTGCCATATTTTACCTGTTCGTATGAGAACATCTCTGCGCCTTTGTATTGCTTATTCTGAGCAGGAACAGAAAGCGCACAGAAAGCACAAACGGCACCTGCTGCCATTAGAAGTCTTTTATTCATAGTAATCTCCTTCCCCAAAAAATTATAGGATTTTTGAGGTGTAAGGGAAGAGTAGAATTTAATTTAATAATTTTACTGTTATACTGTTGCAGAGTCAATGATTATGAAATCTCCTTCACTGGACAGGGTTATCTCTTTTTTGCGTGAGCGACTGAGAGAGAATCCTTCTGAACGCCTTCCATCGATACGGCAGATTTCAGCCCGATGCTCAGTTTCTGCGCGGACTGTATCCAAAGCAATAAAGCAGCTCTGTTCTGAAGGGGAGATAGTTATAAGGTGGGGTGCAGGTTGTTTTCCTTCAGGATATGTTGAATTACTGCAAAAGGATGAGGCCGGGAGTCAGGAGAGACGCAAGTCGAAATCTGAAATCAGTTTTGATCAGATAAGAAACGATCTGATAAATTTCAGATTTCCTCCGGGGAGCTGCCTACCCTCTTTCAAGGAACTCTCTTTTCGTTATGGGGTCTGTTACCCTACACTCAGAACTGCCGTCAACAAACTCTGCTCTGAAGGAGTACTGCTGAAAAAGTCGGGGCACTACTATGTGAGGGAGAAAAAGGTTTCCAGAGAATGGCGGCTAAAGGTAGTTGTGATCTGCGCCGCTTACAATGGTTCTCTTATCATTGAAAAGGAACGTGAACGGGATTTCTTCCGCCATTTGACGATAGAGACTTCACAGAGAGGTCTTGATCTCGAGTTTTTCGGCTATGTTGATAGAACTTCGGCGCCTCATTTTATCGACCCGGGTAGCCATAATCCTGTTGCGTTCGGGAATCGAAATGATATTGTCGGGTATATCTTGGTTACATGGCACATGAAAGACTATGTCGAATGTCTTAACCGTATTCGCCATCTTGGGAAACCCGTGTCAATCTGGGTTGAACATTTCAGATCAATTCCGAAAATATCAATAAGCAACATCAGTACACCCGCATTTTTCGATTTGAGCTATTCGCGGAGGCCGGGGGCAGAGATGGGGCGTTTACTTATCGAGTACGGGCATCGGCGTATCGCCTATATTTCGCCTTTTCACGATAGTGTCTGGTCTGCACAGAGATTATGCGGACTTGAGGAGGCGTTTAAGGATGCCGGGCTGGAAGGGGGAGTGGTTCCGTTTGTTCTTAACGATTACTCAAATGACTGGTCTTTTATGGATATTGTTCTTAAAGAGGTAAAGCTGGACGGAATTCTTGATGAGAAAGAGCTTGCCGCAAGCAGTGAATTAAGAGATTTTGAAAAGATAGAGCAGATACGGTCAGGTATTTATTCTATTTTCAGGGATGGCCTGATAATGAGAGACTGCAAAAGCCTGCTTGACAGGGCATTATCGGACAGAAACATAACTGCCTGGGTTGCGGCAAATGATCTCTGTGCCCTTCTGTTCCTTGATTATCTTAAAGAAAAATCGATAAGAGTTCCTGATGATCTTTCTCTTGCGGGCTTTGACAATACATTCGAATCGCTTGAACATGGGTTGACATCATATGATTTCAATATCGCCGGACTGGTTCACAGTATGATTGAACATCTTTTGAACCCGTCTGGATTGATTTCGGTTAATAAGGGTGATGCGATTCACCTTGAGGGTAAAGTGATAAGGCGTAAATCAACTCGACGTATAAGCTGGCCGGGTATAGAAGGCTTGCATGAAGCGTAAGTAAAATTCTTTGTTCATTTAAACGTATTTTATAAGAAAAAGGGTACGGAGAGCACAAATGCCTGAAATTCATAAGAGTGGATCCCCCACGTTCCCATCCTGGTTGAAACGGCCGATTGCGCATTCAGGAAAACAGAACATCGTAACCGAGCAGATCTCTTCCGGGGGATTGCATACGGTTTGTAATGAGGCAAAATGTCCCAATCGAAGCGAATGTTATTCCCGGGGAGTGGCGACATTTCTGGTAATGGGGGATATCTGTACCAGAAACTGTTCTTTTTGCAGTGTTAAAACCGGCAAGCCCGGTGCTCTTGATCCTGACGAACCTAAAAGGGTGCTTCAGGCCGCGCGGGAGCTTCGGTTGAAGCATGTTGTAATCACTTCTGTTACCAGAGATGATTTAGCGGATGGTGGCGCCGGATTTTATGTTGAAATTGTCGATTTGTTTAAAAGGGAGCTTCCCGGGGTAACGCTGGAACTTCTTGTTCCCGATTTTCAGGGAAATGAGGGAGCTGTGGATTTAGTGGCAGGTTCCGGGCTGGATGTTTTCAATCACAATGTTGAAACTGTCCCGTCTCTTTATTCAAAGATACGCCCGCAGGCGATCTATAGCCGTTCTCTTGCGGTTTTAAAAAGGGCCGCTGATCATGGCGTGGCAGTAAAATCCGGACTGATGGCAGGGTTGGGAGAGAGCAAATCGGAGATGCTTGCAGTTATGGAGGATCTTTTCAGGAACGGATGCAGAATTTTAACGATAGGTCAGTATCTGCGCCCATCTCGGGATCAGGTACCGGTCGTGGAGTTTGTAAATCCGGAAGTTTTTGAGCACTATGCCCGTTGTGCAAAAGAAATGGGGTTTGAATCCGTCTTTTCCGGTCCTTATGTAAGGAGTTCTTACCGGGCTGGAGAATTTGTGCCGGGGAAATCATCATCCTGAACGACTTAGCGCTCAACAGGTTACTATTTTCAGGAATTAAAATGCTACTCTTTGTGGTGGAGAAATGTTACTATTATAAATATTAAAGGAGGGGACTTCTCCCGCGCTCTGTGCCGGGGTGGTTCATAAAGTAGTACTTAACCATTTTTCAGAAGGAGATGTGACACATGGAGATTCAGATCACCTCTCGTCACAACAAAGCATCTCAGGCTCTTCAAGAAACAATTACTGCGGAACTCAGTAAAATGGAGAAGTATTTTGATAAGATTACATCCTGCCATGTAGTTCTTGACAGTGAGCGTGTGGACAAGGTTGTGGAGATAACGATGAATACCCAGGGGAAACAGCTTGTAGCAACTGCCAAAGCTGATAATCTTGGTAAGGCGATAGATGATGCGATGATGAAAACGGAGCGGCAGCTTAAAAAGCTCAACAATAAGATAAAAAACCACAAAGCTGTAAAAGTGTAAGGTTTTTAATGTGTATTGAGACAGGACTTTGTTTGTCCTGTGGTCATGTAAAAGATTAAGGGGCAGAGCTCTGCCCCTTTCTTTATAATGACTCAGGTAATTTGTGGTGGGCGAAAACTATTTTCACTATTCTTCTCTTCTGGAGAACAGTACCCGAATCAGGGATGATGTACTGAGCCGAAAGGAAAAAGTGTGAAGAAGTCTAATATGGATCTGATTGTAGGCGGATCCATTTTAATCTCACTGGTTATACTGATTGCTGGTGTCTTGTGGCTTAAAGAGGTTTCTTTAGCTTCAAAGGTGGTCTCTTATTCGGTTCTTTTCCCTAATGTAGGAAACCTTCAGGTAGGTGATCCGGTTTTGGTGAACGGGGTAAATAAGGGTTCAGTTGCCAGTATCTATCTCCGCGGGACCGAGGTTGCAGTAATCATGGATATTGACCAGGGGGTTTCCCTTACAGATTCATGTGTGTTTTCGGTTCAGAATATCGGCTTGATGGGAGAACGGGGGATAGGGATAAGTCTTTCACCACGGGGATTGAAAATTCCGGTTAACACCAAAAATGATTCTACATTTGTGAGGGGTAAATTTGATACTGGAATTGCCGAGGCGATGGGGCTTCTTGGTACAGTTCTCGGTGAAGTTCAGGTTCTGGCTGCAAATGTGAGTTCCTTAGTTGAGAGTACTGTTGGAGATTCTGCTTTTTTGTCGCTTTTTGAGGTACTGGTTGGCAGGCTTGATACCATCACCGATGTGGCACAGGCTCTTTTGGTAAACAATCGGCCGTTGATTGACAACAGTTTAAGAAATCTCAGCACTGCATCTACGGACCTTAAGACTCTGCTTGACAAAAACAGTGGACGTATCGATGCAATAGTGGCCAATGGCGAGCAGCTCACCTCTTACGGGCTTTCACTGATCGCCAAAGTTGATACTCTTGCCGTTTCTGTTCAGAACATAACGGCGGATATTGAGAATGGCAGAGGGACGCTGGGCCAGATTATGAAGGATGAAAAATTTTACAGTGAGCTGAAATCTACCGTAGCCAACCTTGATACGCTTGTAAAGGAAGTGCAGGGTGATGCGTTGAAATTGCGGGTACGGCTGGGGTTCGGCAAAAAGAGAAAATGAAGGAATATGAAAGAGCGGCGGATAACAGTCTCTAATTCGTTAGGTATTCATGCCCGGCCGGCATCTATGATTGTACAGACGGCAATGAAATTCAAGTCGAGTTTATGGCTGATCAAGGATGGGGCATCGGCTGATGCAAAAAGTATCATGAGTGTGATGATGCTTGCTGCTGCTTATAACTCCCAGGTCAATATAAGAGCATCCGGTGTGGATGAAGAGGACGCGGTAAACGCTATTGCGGGATTATTCGAGAAGAAATTCAATGAAGAGTAGCCTGCCCGGTTATCCAGTCAATCCCTGATATCTATTGCCAAAATTGGTGCTCAAGGCCGGTAAGAAGCGTAACAAAGATTACTGTTTTCTGACCGGGTTAAAAACCGTCCTGATTTGAAAAAAGAAAATTTGCATCTTCGGGATAAGAGCGGCTCAGGGAGAATTCCGGCCGCGCTTAAAAGAAGGGATAAAGGATGAAGGATATTTCAATCGGTTTGGTTGGTGCAGGAACAGTAGGCGGCGGTGTCGTGAAGGTTCTTTCAAAGCGACTGGACTTTTTCAGAAACGAACTGGGTCTTCCTTTACGGCTTGCCAGAATCGCGGATAAGCAGATTTCCCTGTTCAAGGAACTTCCGGTCGGGGACGCGGTCTGTACTGCCAGTGCGGATGACATACTGAATGATGATTCGATCCAGATTGTGATAGAGCTTGTTGGCGGGAAGGGCTTTGCGTTTGATTTGATCATGGAAGCTCTCAAAAGAAAAAAACATGTAATAACCGCAAACAAGGCTCTTATTGCAGAGCGGGGCCCGGAGATTTTTGAGTGTGCCGAGAAAAACGGTGTTTCGGTTTATTTCGAAGCTTCTGTTGGCGGGGGTATGCCTGTTATAAAAGCCATACGGGAAGGCCTGATCGGAAACAATGTCTTTTCAGTCAAGACAATCATTAACGGGACATGCAATTATATTCTTACAAAGATGACCGTTGAAGGGCTTCCTTTTGCCGATGTCCTGAAAGAGGCTCAGGCAAGGGGTTATGCTGAAGCTGATCCTACACTGGATATTGAGGGTGGAGATTCAGGTCACAAAGCCGCAATTCTGGCATCGTTGATAAGTGATGGTTATGTTCCGTTTGAGAAAGTATACAGAGAAGGGATAACTTCTATAAGCGCTGAGGATATCAGGTTTGCATCTGAACTGGGATATACAATAAAGCTTCTGGGTGTGATTAAGAAGAACAACAGTGACGATCAGCTGGATGTCCGGGTTCACCCGGCAATGCTTCATGATGACCACATTCTGGCATCGGTATCGAATGTATATAATGCGGTACTGCTCGAGGGGGATTCTGTCGGGCAGATTCTTCTTTACGGAAGAGGTGCCGGCGAGCTCCCGACTGCATCTGCGGTAGTAAGCGATATCATTGATGTTGCCAGGAACATCAGCGCATCTTCACCGGTGCGGGTTCCTATGGGCTATTACAGTAAGTCAAAAGAGATCAGTATAAAGCAGATCGATACAATTACATCACGGTACTACCTGCGCTTTACTGTTGTTGACCAGCCCGGCGTGCTGGCATCGATTACTTCGGAGCTGGGCAAGCACGGAATTTCAATCGCTTCTGTAATGCAGAAAGAGGGATATGAGGACAGCAGTGTCCCGGTAATAATCCTCACTCATCTTGCTTCCGAGAAAGGCATAAAGGATTCGGTTGCCGGAATCGAGAAGATGAGTTTTATAAAGGACAAAACACAGATTATCAGAATTGAGAGCTGAAGCAGCTTTGGAGAGATCATGGATTATATAAGCACAAGGGGAAACCGTGGTCCGGTATCGCCATCACTTGCCATAAGCCTTGGAATGGTTCCTGAGGGAGGGCTTTTTGTACCCCGGACGGTGCCGTCGCTGGATTATGATTTTTCAAAGGCATATTCTTATCAGGAAGCTGCTGCAAGGGTGCTCGGGGTATTTCTGACCGATTTTTCTTCAGCGGAACTCAGCTCCTGTATTGACAAGGCTTATAACAGCTCAACATTTGATACCGGTTCGGTTATTGACCTTGTGTCGCCCCAATCGGGGATTTCCATAATGGAGCTCTGGCACGGGCCCACTGCAGCATTTAAAGATGTGGCCCTGCAGATAATGCCCGGCTTTATGGATATCTCAAAGAAGAAAACAAAAAACGATTCCCATACTGTCATCCTTGTTGCTACCTCCGGAGACACCGGGAAAGCTGCTTTGGAAGGCTTTAAGAATCGTGAAGGCATCTCTATCATCGTTTTCTATCCCCACGGAGGGGTAAGCGAAATACAGAGGCTACAGATGGCCACTACCGACGGAAACAATACCCGGGTTGTGGCTGTAAAGGGGAACTTTGACGATTGTCAGACTGGTGTAAAACGTATCTTCAGCGATACAGCATTACGCAGCGAGCTCGCGGGCAGGGGATTTGAATTTTCATCTGCAAACTCTATCAACTGGGGACGTTTATGCCCCCAGATCGTTTATTATTTCAGGGCTTACCGGATGCTTGTAGAGCGCGGGCAGATCAGAAACGGGGATCCTGTCAACTTCTGCGTTCCTACCGGGAATTTCGGTAATATACTGGCTGGATATTACGCCAAAATGATGGGGCTCCCTGTAGCGAAACTCATCTGTGCATCAAACAGGAATCGTGTAATTTCCGACTTTTTTCAGACCGGCATGTACAATGCAAACCGGGAGTTTTTCCGGACCATATCACCATCGATGGATATCCTTATCTCTTCCAATCTGGAGAGATTTCTTTTCGAAATAAACGGGCACAGCAGCTCTGATATCGTCTCCTGGTACGACTCGTTAGGCAGCTCGGGAACATTCGGGATTTACAGCAGGCTCAAGGCGCAGATAGATTCCATGATGCTCTACGGCTGGGTTGACGAGGATGAAGTACATTTGACGATTAAAAAGTTTTATGAAGAGACCGGGTATGTCCTTGACACCCACACCGCAGTCGGAACAGCCCTCTGCAGACGTCTTGAGCTTTCCGGTACACACACTGTGATAGCATCTACAGCCAGCCCGTTTAAATTCAGCTGTGAAGTGCTGGGCAGTATCGAGGGGAAACGCTGTGATGATGAGTTCGAATCGATAGAACGGGTAGCTGAGCTGTCAAAAATGCCTGTACACAGGGGGCTTGACAAATTGCGTGAACGGGATGTTCTTCACGATCGTGTGATTGAAATTGATGATATGAAATCGTGTGTTGTTGACATAATTAATTCTGTTCAGAAACAGAAGGACTGATGTATGGAGATGAAATATGCGATACTGGTCGGGGACGGAATGGCGGATTTCCCTTTAAAGGAATTGGGAAACAGAACTCCGCTTGAGTATGCAGTCACCGAAAACATGGACCATATCGTATCAGAAGGAAGAATAGGCCTGGTATCCACAATTCCGGAGGGTTTAAAGCCCGGCAGTGATGTTGCCAATCTTTCACTCATGGGATATGATCCTGCACAATACTACAGCGGACGAGCCCCCATCGAAGCTGCCAGCATGGGCGTTGAGCTTTCCTCAAACGACACGGCATTCAGATGCAATCTTGTGACAATAGAGAATGGGCGCATGGTTGACTATTCTGCCGGTCATATTGAAACAGAGGATGCGCGGAGAATTATTTCAGAACTCGATGAGAAGTTAAGGACCGATAAGGTTCGTTTTTACCCTGGAGTGAGTTACCGCCACCTGCTGGTTGTTTCCGGTTTTCCTGAAGGGCTCAATTGCACTCCGCCACATGATATTACCGATAAAGAGATCGCGCCTTTCATTCCAGAGGGACCAGGTGCAGAAGAGATCCTGATTCTGATGAACAGCGCAAGAGAAATTCTCAAATCGAGTAAAGTCAATGCGGAGCGAAAGGTATCGGGTAAGCGCCCTGTAACAGATATATGGCTCTGGGGTCAGGGGCGTGCAATAAAGCTTCCTCAGCTAAGAGACAAGTATGGTATCAGCGGATCGGTTATCTCCGCAGTTGACCTTGTAAAGGGACTCGGCGCACTTGCCGGTTTACGGATAAGATCGATCCCCGGAGCAACCGGGTATCTGGGAACCAATTACGCAGGTAAAGTGGCCGCCGCAGCAGAGGCTCTTAAAAATGAAGATCTGATTTATCTGCATGTAGAAGCGCCGGATGAGACTTCGCATGAGGGGTCTTTGCAGAAAAAAATACAGGCCATCGAAGAGTTCGACAGGAACGTTGTAGGAGAGATGGTTCGTTACCAGAAGGATCGCGGTGATCTGCGTTTGCTGGTTGCTCCGGATCACGCAACACCGGTTTCTCTGAAGACCCATACGGCCGGTCCGGTACCATACGGGATGTGCGGTCCGGGAATAGAGGCCGGGAGGGTACGGAAATATACCGAGAACGATGCACTGGGATCGCAATTGCTTACAGGTACCGGGTTGTTTGAGTTATTTATAAAAGGATAAACCTCTATGGCTGCGCGGTTGTTTGAAAAGCTGCTTACGTTTCTCTTTGATGTGCTGGCCTTGAATGTAGCTTTTTTCACGGCGTTCTGGCTCCGTTATAAATCAAATCTTTTCCCGGAAGTTTTCGATCCCTATCTTGATCTGGCATCCTATTTATACCCATCCCTGATTGTTTCAGGACTCTGGGTATTACTTTTCTTTATCACCGGACTATATCGGGACTGGTATAAAGAATCGAGGCTGGATGAGCTTTTTGTGGTGTGGCGAACGGTTTTGACCGGTCTTTTTCTGCTTTTCCTTATTACCAGTGCATCCCAGATTACCGAATTTGTAAAGACAGGAAATTTCGGGGTTCTTTTTACCAGGACCAAGTTCGCGGTTCTTCTGACCTACGGTATCTGTATGATGTTCTTTGCGGCTGCAAACAGGATGGCCATGCATACTCTGCTTGCGGCTCTGTTTATCCGTGGAATCGCGGTAACAAATGTGCTGATTATCGGGGCAAATGAATCCGGAGTACGGCTGGTAAAGGACCTGTCGAGATATCCTCAACTGGGTTACAAAGTTTCAGGGTTTGTAGATGATGATGGGCGCAAGAGGGGAACAGAGCTCGAGGGATACCAGGTGCACGGGACTTATTCCGATATACCTGCGATTGTAAAGAAGGAACATGTTGGCGGATTGATAATTGCATATGTTAGTACATCTCCAAACGAGATACAGAGAATTCTTGAATACTGCGGTGACATTAAGGTTGACATCTACATGGTTCCATCGCTGGTTGATGTAATTTCCGGACATCTCAAGACGCACCAGATTTTTGGAGTTCCACTGATGGTTCTTCTGCAGGATCATATGCCTGCCTGGGAAGCTCAGATTAAAAGGCTGATGGACATATCAGTTGCTTTTTCTGTGCTGGCGATAGGGGCACCGTTTTGGCTTATTCTGGCTGCGATAATCCGTTTCAGCTCATCGGGCCCTGCAGTATATAAGCAGATAAGGGTGGGTCGCAACGGCAGGAATTTTACGATGTATAAGTTCCGTTCGATGTATTCTGATGCAGAAAAGTATTCAGGTCCTCAATGGGCATCAGAGGACGATCCAAGAATTACGCCGGTGGGAAGGTTCATCCGTAAGACACGGTTAGATGAGATCCCGCAGTTTATAAATGTGCTTAAAGGTGAGATGAGTCTTGTTGGCCCCCGTCCTGAGCGGCCATTTTTTGTTGAGCAGCTTAAGAAGGAGATTCCCTGGTATGTGAGGCGTATAAAGATGAAGCCAGGTATAACGGGGTGGGCTCAGGTGAAGCACAAGTATGATGCATCGATAGAGGATGTAAAGCAGAAGGTGATATATGATCTTTACTATTTTGAGAATATGTCATTGAATCTGGATTTGAAGATTTTGCTGAGGACATTTTTAGTGGTGCTTACGGGTAAGGGGGCCCACTGAGGGGGATCGGGGACGGACTTCTTTTTTCTGGTAAGCAGGACCAGGGACGTAAGCAGGGGACGGACCATCTTTTTCAGCAAAGGACCAGGGGACGGACCAATTTATTCAGCAAACGGGCTATTGCATTCCCGATAGAGTCTGCTTTGAATAATAAAGTACTCCAATTTTATAAATATTAGAAATTGCAGTGCTATGCTTTGCGGCTTTTAGCTGCAGCGGGCCTTTTGAAGCGGATATTTCGAATGATTCAGAAATTGCTTTAAACCACAATCTCAATCTATTGTGTTATCTGAGAGTATCGGTAAGTAATTATTCAGGCGTAATCAAACGAGTCGCACCTCTGTACAGCTTGTGGGGCCCCCTTTTCAACGAGGGCCGCAACCGGGGGGATCGTTATATCGAGGTATTCGGCAATCACCGCCAATGGTATGAGCTCCTGAATGTGGGATTGATAGCAGAAATCAGCACGAGCCTGTGATC
>JAAYYB010000174.1 GCA_012515615.1 Fibrobacter sp. | reverse complement strand
TCAGAGGTCTTCTGTAAAAAGCCTTTATAAAGAATAGATTCTCATGTCGCAGAAGAGGTCCGGCAAGCCCGCAGATAAAGCGCCGGTCAAAATCGGTAATATCCGAATCGATAAAAATCACAATGTCACCACTGGTCACAAATTGAGATTTCCACAACGAAACGCCTTTACCCCCAAGAGGAACCGCAGGACCGGCATTCTCATGGTTATAGACACAGGCACCCGCATCTGTGGCCCTTTGAACCGTCTGATCCTCAGACATTCCATCCATGACAACTAATTCATCCACAAGCCCGTACTTTTCCATAAAGTGCTGCTTTATATAGGTTACTATCGGGCCAATTGTCGCTTCCTCATTAAGAGCAGGAATCACCACACTTATCGATTTCTTTCCTGAGGCCTTCAATCCGGCAAGTTCATCGATGGATTCAAATTCACTGCTGTGGAATCTCTGTACCATGTAATCCTTTACAAATTCTCACCTGTTTAGAGCTGCACAATGCCGTCTGCACGGATGTGATAATAATATATTCCATATAGCTTTAATGCCACGTTTTTTTCTGTGCATACAAGTATCGACATAATGTTACAATTGGAATTCAGTATGAGCGGCGATAACAACAGAATCAGAACCAGAACATCACATATCCTTGAGATTCTTCTCCTTGCAGCCATCTTCTTAGCCGGAATTCATCTGCTCAGAGAAAGAATAGATCAGAAGATCATCCCTTATGGTGACGAAGGCTCCTGGATGTCGGTAGCATCTGAAGTGGCACGCGGAAACGGATTTGCCACCAGATGGCTTGAATACCCTTTTTTAAAACCCTACGCTGTCCCCCGGCCTGATGATTTCCGGTATCCAGCGCTCACTTTGATAATTGCCTCTGCCTTCTCCGTTTTTGGTATCTCATATACTGTCGCTCTCCAGGTCATTGCTTCAATCTTCCTTCTCTTCGGTTTACTTATTTATTATACAGTGCGGTGCAGGTATGGAAGAGCAACCGGACTGACAGTTTATTTCCTGACAACATTCTCTCTTCTGCAGCTGATGTGGAATTCAGAAGTATACACAGAAGGGCTTTTTGGAGTTATTCTTGCCTCTATAGTTTTGGTATCAGTAAAAGTTGATCCGGGAAAACTGAAGTGGTGGATCCTGACTGGAATTCTCATGGGCATTCTTTACCTGGTGAGACCTAATGGAATCATTTTTGTGCCTTCGCTTGTGATTTACGCCTTAATTCTCTGGAGAAAAAAAAGGATACGGCTTTACTACCTGTTAATTTCTTTAATGATCGTTTTTATTGTGATCTCGCCCTGGCTGATCCGCACATATTTACATTTTGGCAATCCTTTCCATTTTGCCGGATCAGGAGGATTGCTTCGCACGACACAGACCGACCCCGCGACCTACACGCTTAAGGAATTCATCGGGATGCATGGCGTCCGGTATTTCTTTACATCAATACGGCAGGGAGTGCTGACTTTTTTTGGCGTCCTCAGCTCTCAGGAACACGGTCTCAATATTATTCCCATGCTGTACTGTGTCATTGCAGCATTCAGTAGACAACGCTTCTACAACGGGTTTATCACTATCTCTTTTGCACTCACTTTTGTTGCCTGTGCCTATGCTTCGAAGATGTACGGATGGGGAGGGGTCAGATATTTCAGCCCATTTTTACCGTTTCTTTACGCATACGGTATCTCTTTTCTCTTTAAAACAGCCACTTCTCTTCTCAGCAGTCTTACAGGTACCGAAAACTCATATCTAAAGCCTGCCGGGATTTCTCTTATAATGCTTTTAATTGCCGCTCCGGTAATATACCCTCACAGATACTACGAGCGGATTCTTTCAACAAAACCCATTGACAGCAGAGATGATTACTTTACAGAACTGAAAGAACAGCTATCTGCTTCAGATATTTACTACGCAGGAAGACTGGGACAGTTCAATTTCGCAACCGGTTTCAGATGCATTGGAATTCAGGATCTTTACACATCTGAAGATCTGCTTGAAGCACAAAAGCATTTTAACCCGCAGCTTATGGTGCTTACACATGAAGAGTTCGATTCTCAGACTTTTCAGAACTTTCTTTACACATTATCAACAAACGGTTACTCCTGGCGCATCTCGGCAGAAAACAGCATAGCCAGATACATAAGAATATCGAAAAATTAGTGCTGCATCAAGATCTGTTCAGTCAGTTACCCGCTGGATCGGTTACTGTACGGGTATACCGCATGCTTTTTAGAAGAAATTCCGGCGGGGGTCTCTTTGATATTGATAAGTGTTAAATTTGAAAAACGGAAGGAATAATCACTGACAATCTCTGCGGTTCGATCGCAGGATCGGTCGTTCACAACAATGACCTCGTATCTTTCTGAATCGATGCTCTGTTTAAAAACACAATCCAGACAAAATGGGAGATTTTTCTCTTCGTTGCGCGCGGCTATAATCACCGAAAACCTTGAACCTGACGAGGCTCCGCTTTGCGGAAGAGAACACAGTCCCTTTAACAGTAAAAGTACCTCTGCTATATAAAGAATGGAAAATATGGTCAGCAAAATAAACATGAGTCACCACTCGTAAAAGGCAGCCAGAGGAAATCTCCACCCGCTCCCCAAAGCCCTCGGACTGACCTTCAGACCGGTGGGAGCCTGGCGGCGCTTGTATTCGCTTGCAGCGACTTTCTTTGCAATCCATTTCACCGTCGTTTCATCAAAGCCTGATTCCGCGATCTCACTGCTTGACTTTCCCTCTTCAATGAGAAGATTCAGAATCGAATCCAGAACAGGATAAGGCGGAAGAGTGTCCTGATCTTTCTGATTGGGACGCAGCTCTGCAGAGGGTGCTTTTGTCAAAGTAGAAGCAGGAATGATCTCTTCTTTTAAATTAATGTAATCTGCCAGTTTATAAACCATGGCTTTGGGGAGATCGCTGATTACTGCAAGCCCGCCGTTCATGTCTCCGTAAAGAGTACAGTATCCTACCGATAATTCACTTTTGTTGCCTGTAGTAAGCAGCAGATGCCCGAACTTGTTTGAAATTGTCATCAGGAGAGTACCACGTATACGGGCCTGAATGTTCTCTTCGGCAACACCCGGGGCCGTTCCTTCAAATACAGGAGAAAGGAGATCCAGAAATGCGGAAAATGCCTTTTCTATTGGAATAGTGCTGAAACGGATACCGAGATTTCCGGCAAGTTTTTCAGAGTCACTGATGCTTCCATCTGAGGAGTACCGGGACGGCATTGTAACACCCCAGACATTCTCCGGACCGACAGCTCTTGAGGCTATAGCCGCTACAACCGCAGAATCAATACCTCCGGAAAGGCCAAGAAGAACACTTGTAAAGCCACATTTTCTGACATAATCCCTTACACCCAGCACAAGCGCATCGTGCACAGAGGCAATCTCTTCCCTTTCCGGCAAACTCAAAACCGGACCCGGACTGTCAGTATCTATTAACTTTACACATTCATCAAATGACGGGAGCAGTTCACGCAGGTTGCCATCTGCATCAATAAAAAGACTGCTTCCATCAAAGATCAGCTCATCATTTGCCCCCACCTGGTTGACAAATATAAATGGCAGGCGGTGTTTGCGGGCATGATTTCTGATCACCTTCTGCCGAAGGCTTTCTTTTCCTGCATGGAATGGAGAGGCAGAAATATTGATCAGGATTGTTGCACCTTCAGCCGCCAGCTCGGCAACCGGGTCTCTATTATATAGAAGCTGCGGCCATAGTTCCGCGTCGTTCCATGCGTCTTCACAGATACTGATTCCGAGTTTTTCCCCCTTGAATTCAAAGACAGAAGAGCTCTTTGCAGGATCAAAATACCTGGGTTCATCGAAAACATCATACGATGGAAGCAGACTTTTTTTCTGATGAAAAACGACTTTTCCATCACAGATTAAAACAGCAGCATTGGAAAGTCCCTTGCCGCAGGGGATGGAATCGGGAACTACAGATCCCAGAAGCACTCCAGTGCCGGGGTGCTTTTGCGAACAGCTGCAGATCTTATCGACTGCGTCGAGACTGTTGCGGATAAACCATTTCTTATCCAGAAGGTCTCCGGGAGGATAGCCCTGAAGATAAAGCTCCGGAAAAACAAACAGATCGATTCCCTGACCAGCGTGTCCGGCCAGGATTTCACAAACACGTGCAGCATTTCCCTGTACATCCCCTACTACCGGGTTTAGCTGGCAAGCAACAATTTTCATAACAGAGTCCGTTTGAAGGCGCTTAAACAGAATGACTAAAATAAGCCCTCCACATCGAATTAGCAAGGATGGAAAGGCCGGCCTTGCAGTTACCGTACAATAAGTGTATCATAGTTCTGTAGCACTGATCCAAAGTTGTTTTCATAAGGAATTTTTTTGATGTCACAACCTGAAGTTTCTGTAATAATCCCATGTCTTAATGAAGAAGAGACTATAGAATCCTGTGTTCGCAAAGCCAGCCAGGGCCTTAAAAATGCGGGGATTGCCGGCGAAATCGTTGTCGTGGACAACGGTTCAGTTGACCGCAGCGTAGAGCTGGCAGAAGCGGCCGGTGCAAGAGTTGTAAAGCAGAGTATCCGTGGTTACGGTGCCGCATACCTCAAGGGTATAGAGGAGAGTAAAGGGAAGTTTCTGGTCATGGGTGATGGTGATGACACTTATGACTTTACAGAGATCCCTGCAATGCTCAAGCCTCTGCTTGACGGTGCTGATATGGTTTTAGGCTCGCGATTTAAAGGCAGAATTATGAAAGGCGCAATGTCTTTCTCGCACAGATATATAGGAAACCCGATACTTACCTTTGTTCTTAACATCTTTTTCCGCTCTTCTGTTTCAGACGCCCACACCGGGCTTCGGGCGATTACCCGTGAGGCTGTCAACAGGCTCAATCTCAAGACTACGGGGATGGAATTTGCATCTGAGATGATAGTCGCGGCACTCAGGGCAAAACTGCGGATCGAAGAGATACCGATTGTGTATTCGGCCAGGCTGGGAGAGTCAAAACTGAACTCTTTTTCCGATGCCTGGCGCCATCTCAGATTCATGCTTCTTTACAGCCCCACATGGCTTTACCTTATCCCCGGCGGTGTCCTGTTTGTCAGCGGCTTTGTGGCGCTGCTTCTTTCCGGATATGGGAAACTGGTCTTTCTCCACCACACATTCGATATTCATGCGATGGTGTTTTTTGTTCTTTTCTGTCTGCTTGGATCACAGGTGATCATGATGGGCCTTTATGCAAGGGCATTCAGCGTACGGGAGGGCTTTGAATCTCCTGACAATGTACTTGAATCGATGTCACAATTCATTACGCTTGAACGGGGATTACTCGCAGGAAGCCTGCTTTTTGCGTCGGGCTTTGCGGGAAGTCTTTACATTGTGGCAAAATGGGTTAAAGTCAACTTTGCGGGTCCGTTCGTTGAGATCAAGCTCTGCCTGTTCTGTCTTCTATTTATGATGATAGGCATACAGATTGTGTTCTCATCTTTTTTTCTCTCTCTGATGAGAATTCCAAGAAAGCACGGCTCAGAGGTTTGAATTCAAAGTGGAAACGAAAGTGTCGGCGGTACGCTGAATAGTAAACTCTTTTGATCTGCTGAAAGCATTTTCACCCAGCCTGTTGCGCATTGAGGAATCAGCACTCAGAGCAGCTATGGCATCTGCCAGGTCACCGGAATCGTTAAGTTTCACAATAAGTCCGGTTTGTTCATGGATGATAGCATCCCTGTTGCCGATTGTATCGGTTCCGATAGCGGGGACTCCAAATGCACCGGCTTCAAGAACCGTTGTCGGGAACCCCTCGATCACCGATGGTATAAGTAAAGCATACGATCTGCTGTAAAGCTCGGGCATACGCTCAAAAGACACAACCTGTTCCAGAGTGACAGCATTCTCAAGGCCATATTCCGGGATCTTTTCAGCCACTTTCCTGTAAAGCGCACCGCTTCCAAACATTGAGAACCTGATCCCCTGAAGAAGTCCGCGTCCCTTCAGAATCCTGACTGCTTCAAGCAGAAGAAGAGGATTCTTTACAGGCTCCATGCGCGCTGCAAAAAGAAACTTTTTTTCTCCCCCGGTATATTTATGCACCGAATTCTGATGAATCCTTATGGCATTTGGCAGGACACAGGGACAGGGAACGGGGCCATAAGTGAGAGCCAGATCAAGAAGCCCTTTTGAAACGAAGAAATTGAACTGTGCCCCCTTACCGACAGAATGGCACATGGTCCTGAAAAAAAATCCGGCACCGTCTGGCCTGTTCTGCGTTACCTCGGTGCCATGATACCAGACTGCATGAGGAATTTTAAGGATACGCCTGAGTATTACTCCAACCAGTCCGGCAGGAACAGCCATATTGGAAAAGAGAAAATCGTAGCCCCTCGCTTTTCGCGAAAAGCCGAAAAAGAAAACCTGAATAAGAAAAAGCAGCATTGCCGGAACACTCGTTTTGAACAGTGCTTTTCTGAAAGTGGGGAAATATTTAACCTGAAAAGGAAACCGCTGTCTCAATTCTTCAGGAGGGGCCGCTGTAAGGACAGTAAGCTCAAAACCCCTTGAATGAAGCTCATCACACAGCGAGGCCAGAAGCCGCCCTCCCCCACCGCCAAAAGGCGGAAACTCATGGGAGAGGACAAGTATTTTATTGAATTTACAGTTTGGCATAAGTCTGATAAGAGTAAATATAATCCTGAAAGTTGATAGCTGGGGAGAATATAAAATTGTAAGATGTTGGGATGACAGGGTTTGATTGTAATGTGCCTGTTTGAATTCTCAAAGGCTTCAATCCGTTAATCTACCATCAGTTCGCCCGCTGCTGCCTTCACAACTGATGTACAACATGTTTGATAGCGGAAGACCAAAGTCTTCGGTGGGCTGAAGTGCAAGAGGGACACCTCTGGTTGAGAAGGTATTTGCAGATAAGCATTTGCCGTGTAAAAAAGCTTTGTTGGAGACATAATAAAAG